>JAYZXG010000326.1:0-2688 GCA_036141435.1 Pseudomonadota bacterium
CGATTTCGGCGATGATATCCTGGCGCGGGCCGGCAACACGCATGGCCTCCAGGGCCCCTTCCAAACTTTCAAACGGGCTCAGGCTGACAGCTTCACGATTGCGCTGGCGCCGGTCGATATAACGCAGGATGCGACGCACCAGCGGGTCGGACCATCCCTCCGCCCGGGCGATCGGGAAAATGTCCTCCGACGCGTCGATCAGAATGGTGCGGTCCACGGCGAAACGCTCGAGGATTTCCAGCCGGTTTTCATGATCACAGCCCCAGAACAGCCGGAAGGCCTGGGCCGGGCGCAATTCGCCACGGCGAATGATCAGGGGTGCATAGCTGGGCTCTTCCTGCGTCGCGGCGACCACATGATCGACCGTTGGCGCTGCCAAGAGCGCGGTCTTGTTCTTCAACAGGCGTTTGACGACAGCGACTTCGCCATAGGCAGCCAGTGCCGCTGCCACGGTTTCCGAGAGATTTTCCCGCCGTGCGATGACCAGCCGGTGATCCACGGTGCCGCCCTGAACAATTTCCAGCATGTCGAAATCGGTCAGCGCCATGCATTCTTCGAGAATGGGCTCGGCGATCTCGAACTTGTCGACCGCCAGCATGCGCAACAGCCTGTGCGGCGCTTCGTTCAGGCCAGCCAGGCGCTGAGCCACGCGCTTGCGCAATTCCTCGTCACCCGAACGCAGCAGATCGTGCAGCAAGTCACCGACAATCCATCGCTCACGCGGGGTCAGACGGGAGGACGGCAGCCCGACGATATCCGCCAGCCGGCGTGCCAGTACGGCCCGCGCACGAGATGTGACGGGCTGATCCAGGTCAAAGGGTTCAGCTTGGGCCATCGGCTGGGTCCGTTCTGTTCACAGCCAGACTGGCGCGCCGGAGTTAAGAAAGCGTGCGCGGACGGGGGTGGATTGTTGTGAACGTGTTGCCCTCGGGTCCCGGATCTGCGTCTCGATTTCGCGGGACATCCGTCCAGGATGACAAGCTCGAGCTCCCCTACCCCTTGCCGATCACCGGCAGGTGCTCGCGGTCCAGGACGGTCAGCACGGCGGACAGGGCCCCGAACACGACCGCCATGCCGAACAGCATCGGGCTGAACTCGTAACCGCCGCCGTCGGCAAAGGCGACCGGGGCGTTGATGCCCAGCCACGGGGTCAGGTGAAAGACGATCGCTCCACCAATGACGCCGAGCGACAACAGCGCACCGAGACCGCGAAACTTGCCGGCGAACACGCCGGCCAGAAGCAGCAGCGCCGCGACGATCTCGGCAACACCGGTGGCGGTGCGGATGACCGGTTCGAACAGCTCGATGCCGGAATTGGCTGCGAGATAGGAGAAGACCGGATTGGAGGCGCCGAACTTCTGCGACCCCATGAACAACATGAAAAGCGCGAGGATTACGCTGCCACCCAGACGAACCATTTTCATTGCAGTCTCTCCTTGGCCTGCAGTCGACGAATTTGCTTAAGCCCTACATGTTGCTAGACAGGATGCAATACCAATCACACTCCATCACGAGCGCTTGGCGGACTTGTGAGGATAACCAGGAAAATCCGTTTTGCCGCTGTTTCGTCCCCTCGCCGGTAACCGCAAGCTGCGCATGCCGCCCTTTGGCGCATACCTCGTGCTTGTGGCGGGATGGTTTTTCGGGTTCGGACTGCAGACCACCCTGTTTCCCGGCGTGATCACCTTCACCCTGATGGAAAGCCCGGAACGGCTCAGCTTTGCCCAGGCGGCCCTCACCGCCCCCATGGCCCTGTTGCTGCCCGCCGCCGGGGTCTTGGCCGAGCGCAAGGACCGGCGCGGCATCATCTTCTATTTCTACCTGTTTGCCGGCCTGTGCACGATCGGCCTCGCCGCGATGATGATGAGCGACATCCTGACCTATATGAACCTGGTCATCTTTGCGGCCCTGGTCGGTGTCGCCGGGGGATTCGTCATGCCGGCGCGGGACAGCGCCATCAATCCCATCGTGCGCATTTCCGCCAAGACCCGTCATGGCGGGATCGAGCTACAGCGCGCCGTGGTGATGGCCTCTGCCGTCCAGTTCGGCGCCCAGATCGCCGGCATGGCCGCCGGCTATTTCGCCGCGATCACGGGCCCGGGTCCGCTGTTCTTGATGATGGGGGTTGGCCTGGTCATCGGGGGCCTGTCGGCCGCCTTCCTGCCGCGCCTCGGCTCCAAGCGCAACAAGTCGACCGAACACCCGCTGCGCGACCTCAAGGACGGGCTGGATGCCGTCCTGCACTCGCCGGTGCTGATGCCGATGACCGCAATCATGGTCGCGATCGGGATCTTCATCGTCGGCGGCGCCTTCCTCGTGCTGATCCCGATCCTGATCCGCGATGCCTATGGCGGTGGATATCCCGAACTCTCCAGCCTGATGGTGACCTTCTGGCTCGGCGCCTTCGTGGCCAATGTCCTGCTGGTGAAATTCGGACAGATCGAGCGCCCCGGCCGGGCGCTGATCGCCGCCCAGGGCGTCACTGTTCTGGCCGTGGGCGCGTTTGCCGCCCCCATTCCCTTCTGGTCGCTTTACGGCCTGGTCTTCGCCTGGGGGCTGGGCGCGGGCATTGCCATTTCGCTGAGCCGCTCTGTGGTCCAGGAACAGGCGCCGTCGGACAAGCTGGCGCGGGTCATGTCCGTCTATCAGCTGGGCCTGTTCGGCGGCATGCCGGCCGGCATCCTGCTT
>JAYZXG010000327.1:0-3099 GCA_036141435.1 Pseudomonadota bacterium
GCAAACCGGCGGAAGATTTCCAACCTTTCAACGGCGGATCGTGTTTCCTCCGCCTGAGACCCAAAGCTGGTGTAAAGACCATCTGCCTTCGCCATCAGCGATTGATAGGAGCTTGCGGGCGCGATGTTCGCGGTCACCGGCGCGACGTAGTCGACTTGTTCACGGATCGAAGAGCAGGCGGACACCGCCACGACGCATGCCAAGACGAGAGCTGGCTTTTTCATTTCATCCCCCAATACAGCCTGTCGGCGAAAAATCGCCTGTAGGGGGAATATAACACCTAAAAGGTGTGTGAGTCGAATTGTCGCCTTTGGGTGGTTTTATGCGGCCAGGCGCAGCGCGCTTGCATCAGATGCGTTCCGCCGCCGGTTCCGGCTTAAGGGCGTCGGGCACGGTCGTGGAGGCGGTGATGTCACCGGCGGTCAAGGTACCTGCGGCCTTCTCCAGCTTGTCCAGTCTCACCAGCGCGACCGCCTTGCTCTCGTGGCTCGACGTGATCTCACCCACACCCACATCTCCCGCCTTGAGCGCCGTTCCGGCAGGCGGCGCTTCCCCGTCAAAGGTCACGGCGAGTGAACGTTTGCGGATGGTGCCGCGGCGTTTCATGCGGGAGACAACTTCCTGGCCAATGAAACAGCCCTTGGTCCAGCCGACGCCGCCATAAACGTCCAGGTTCACATCGGTCGGGAAGACTTCGGCCTCGCCATAATCGCGGCCAAAGGCGGGTATGCCGGCTGGAACCTCAATCGCGTCGAGCGGACGCACGTCGTGGTCGGCATCGCTCACCGCCCGCCAGAGCTGGCCGGGCAGGCGCGGATCCTCGCTGGCACCCTCGAAGGCGGCGGTGGACCAGAGCGCGTGCAGGGCGGTCTCGTGCGACAGGGTCACATCGGCTTTGAGTCGATACATCGTCAGGCGCTTGAGCAGGGCTGCACCGGCGCTTTCGGCGACGTCGATATCAATCCCGTTGTCGCGGGAGAACATCATGAAATCGCAGATGATCTTGCCCTGGGGCGTCAGCAGGGCGCCGGGGCGGATCGTCCCGATCGGGAAATTCTCGACATCGGCGGTGATCACGCGCTGCAGCAGGGCGCGGGTGTCCGGGCCCACAAGGCGCAGGATGGTGCGGTCGGGGAGTTGAAAAATGGCATCACTGGTCATGCCTTAGCATATGGCATTGCAGCGCTGGCTGGCCAAGAGGGGCGGTGCGGGTTATCCCCGGCGCCCATGGAACGCGTGCTTTTCATCACTTCGACCCGGATCGGCGATGCCGTGATCAATTCCGGCATCCTGCAGCATTTGCTCGAGACCCGCCCCGAGGCGCGTTTCACGATCGCCTGTGGTCCGCTGGCCGAACCGCTGTTCCGCGCCCTGCCGCGCCTGGACGAGATTATCGTCATGGCCAAGAAAAAGGGTGGCGGTCACTGGATGGACCTGTGGCAACGCACGGTGGGCAAGCGCTGGGATCTCGTGGTGGATATCCGTGGCTCGGGCACCAGCTATTTCCTCTGGACGAAAAAGCGCCGCATCCTCAAGCGCCCGGAAACCCCGATCAACAAGGTCGAGGAAGCGGCCTCCATCCTGCGCCTTGATCATGTGCCGGATCCGACGCTCTACGTGTCCGATGACGGCCACAGACGCGCGCTGGAAACCCTCGACGACAAACAGCCCTGGCTGGCCGTTTGCCCGTCCGCGTCTGCCCCCTACAAGGTCTGGCCGGGCGAGCGTTTCGGCGCGCTGCTCAAACGCCTGATCGCAGCGGACGGCCCGATGGCCGGCGCGAAAGTCGCGATATTCGGCGGGCCAGGCGATCATGACGCCGCCACGCCTATCCTCGATGCGCTGGACAGCGACCAGGTGCTCGACCTGACCGGCAAGCTGGCGCTGGATGATGTGGCCGCCTGTCTGCACCGCCCGCGCCTCTATATCGGCAATGACAGCGGGCTGATGCACATCTCTGCTGCGGCCGGGACCCCGACGCTGGGGTTGATGGGCCCCACAGACGACCGGCTCTACGGGCCCTGGGGTGAAAATACGGCGGTTGTGCGCGGTGCCACCTCGTTTGAGGAACATTATGCGCGTTTCAAGGACAAGCGGCGTTTCCAGCCGGAAAGCCTGATGCTCGACCTCGACGTCGAGGCGGCGTATGAAGCCGCCATCTCTCTCTTGCAAAGGACAGAAAAACAATGAGCCAGACATTCGACTTGCTGCTCAAGGGCGGCGAAGTAGTAAATCACTCCGGTCGCGGCCGGGCGGATGTAGGCATCATTGATGGCAAGACGGTGGAGATCGGTGATCTCAGCCAGGCCTCGGCCGGCGAGGTGATTGACTGTACCGGCCTGACCGTGCTGCCCGGCGTCATCGACAGCCAGGTGCATTTCCGCGAGCCGGGCATGGAATGGAAAGAGGACCTCCAGTCCGGATCCCTGTGTGCCGTGCTGGGCGGTGTCACTGCGGTCTTCGAGATGCCCAATACCGAGCCGACGACGACCTCGCCGGACATGCTGATCGACAAGCTCAACCGGGCCAAGGATCGCATGCATTGCGACCACGCCTTCTATGCCGGCGCGACCAATGAGAATACGGGCGTGCTGGGCGAGATGGAGCGTATGCTGGGCTGTTGCGGTGTGAAGGTCTTCATGGGCGCCTCCACCGGTTCGCTGCTCGTGCAGGACGATGAAGGTGTGGAGCGTGTGCTCAACTCCATCCAGCGCCGGGCGGCGTTCCATTCCGAAGACGAATACCGCCTCGCCGAGCGCCGTGGGCTCGCCGTTGAGGGCGACTGGACCAGCCACCCGGTCGTGCGCGACCCGGAAGCGGCGATGATGAGCACGAAACGCCTGGTGCGGCTGGCGCGCAAGACGGGCAAGCGCATCCATGTGCTGCACATCTCCACCGCCGAGGAAATGGAATTCCTGGCCCAGCACCGCGATATTGCCAGTGTCGAGGCGACGCCCCAGCACCTGACGCTGGAAGCGCCGGGCATCTATGAAGAGATCAAGGGCCGCGCCCAGATGAACCCGCCGGTGCGCGAGGCGCATCATATTGCGGGCCTGTGGCGCGGACTGCAGCGCGGTGTTGTCGACGGGGGGGGGTGGC
>JAYZXG010000328.1:0-4495 GCA_036141435.1 Pseudomonadota bacterium
GCGGCCAGGCCGAGGAAGAGCTGGCAGTGTCCTACAAGGATGAAGGCTTCGCGATTGGTTTCAACGCGCGCTACATGCTCGATGTCGCATCGCAGATTGAAGGTGATGAGGCCCTGTTCCATTTCGCGGACAGCGCATCACCGGCCCTGGTAACAGACAGCGGTGACGCAGATGCGCTCTACGTGCTGATGCCGCTGCGCGTGTGACCGCGGACATTTCCGAGATGAATGCACAACCGCCGCAGGTCCCGCCTGCGGCGGTTCGTCGTTTGCGCCTCACCGATTATCGCTCCTATGGCAGTCTGGACCTGGAACTCGATCGTCGCCCGCTGGCGCTTTATGGCGCGAACGGGTCCGGCAAGACCAACCTGCTGGAAGCCGTTTCCTTTTTTGCGCCCGGCAAGGGGCTGAGGTCCGCTGGCGCCGACCAGGTCGCCCGGAAAGACGGTGGACAGGCCGCGTCCATCTGGGGCGTGCATGCCGAGCTGGAGACGCGCGGAGATGTCTACCGCCTGGGGGTTGGTGCGCGCGAGGGTGCCCGGCGCGAATGCCGGCTCGAGGGGCAGCCGGCGACCATCAACGAGCTGGCGCGCATGATCCCCATGATCTGGCTGACCCCGGCGCAGGACCGCTTGTTTGCCGGCCCAAGGGCAGATCGTCTCAAATTCTTCGACCGTCTTGTCTATGCCGCTGACCCGGCGCTGGGCGAGGCGGCCAATGCCTATGAAAAGTTGCGTTCGCGGCGCCAGAAACTGCTCGATGATGGACAGGCCGACGAAAGTTGGCTAAAGGCGCTGGAAATGGAAATGGCAGGCCATGGCGTCGCTATGGCGGCTGCCCGTCTGGACGCGCTGATCCGCCTGCAGGCCGAGATCGATGTGCGCCCGGAGGGCGTGTTTCCCAAGGCCGACCTGTCCCTGGACGGAGCGGTAGAGAGCGACCTTGCCGAGGGGCTGAAAATCGGTGAGGTCGAGGACCGGTTCGCCGAGGCGCTGCGTCACGGGCGTGCTCGCGATGGCGCGGCGGGGCGGACGCTCACGCCCGGCCCGCATCGAACAGAATTGCTCGCCTCGCATCGCGAGAAGGCGCAGCCGGCCGGCGATTGTTCGACCGGAGAGCAAAAGGCGCTGATCCTGACCCTGACACTTGCCCAGGCTCGGGTTCTCTCGCGACAGGCGGGCCTCGTGCCGCTCTTGTTGTTTGATGAAGCCTGCGCGCATCTTGATGCCGCGCGCCGCGAGGGGCTCAGCCGGGAGATCCTGGCCACCGGCAGCCAGGCGTGGCTGACCGGTGTCGAGCGCGTATTGTTCGAGCCCTTTGGTGACAAGGCGCAGTATTTCGAAATCGCGCCCGGCGAGGTGAGCGCGGCCTGATCAGGCCGCGACGGCCTCGGCCTGATCCGCCTCCTCGGTCTTGTGCAGGATCTGGAAGACTGCGCCACCGATCAGGTCGGTCAGGGCGTGCAGGATGATGCAGGGCCAGAGAGATCCGCTGAGCAGGAAAATGACCGTCAGGCCGATGGAAATGGGCAGGATCCGCAGCATGCCGGCCATGCCCTGGTAGGCGTGTCCGACAACGAACACAGCGACCGCGATGGCGGCGGCGGCGGGAAGAGGCATGACCAGGCTCAGCACACCAATCAGGAAGCCGCGGAAAATGATTTCCTCGGTAATGCCGGCGGTCAGCGCAACCCAGTTGAAGCGTTTGAATTCGGCCGGGGTTTCCGGGCGAATAAGGTCGAGTTCACCCGCCTCGCCGATCTGCGCACGGATTGTCGCCCGCGTCTTGCTGGACGCTGCGGCCGACACAACCGTATAGATGAAATAGGCGGCGCCGAGCGCGGTCAGGCCCCACGCAACCCAGCTGCGCCACCCCTCGACGCCCATGCCAAGGCCCAGCATGTCCAGATCGCGCCCGGACAGGAGCCACATCGCTATGGTCACGGCCGTCAACGCCCACAGATGGAGGAGCACCTTGTTGTAAACGCCCAGGCGCGCACCGGACTCGCCGTTCTGGATACGGGCCCGGTCGCGGCCTTCTGTTGCCCAGTTGTGCATGAAGAGGATGGCAATCGCCGCCAGGCCGGCGGTCAGCGCCGGTTCCTGCGAAATCCAGGTGAAAACCGTGTTCATCTCTTTACCTTTCCGTTGAACGCCTTGCTGGCGTGATGCAGTCGTGCGACACTAATATGTGAATGCGAATTCGCATTCACATATACGAGGGAGATTTCCGTGAGTCAAGGCGCCCGCCCGGCCCTGCAATCGCGATCGCGCGCCACCCGCGACAAGCTGGTGGCGTCACTGGAGCGTTGCCTGCGCAAAAAGACGTTTGAAAACATCACTGTGGCCGAGATCGCCAAGGAGGCTGGGCTGGCTGTCGGGACGGTATATCGCCGCTTCGAGAACAAGGATGCCTTCATCCCCGTCCTGTTCGAGATCTATCGGTCGCGCCTGGATGAGCTACACGGCGAGGCCGGCGGCATCGAGGTCGACCCGTCAAATGGACTGCGAGATGTGCTGCACCAGATCGCGGAGAAATCCTGGGCCTTCATGCAGGAGCAAAAACACATCATTGCGGCGGCGCATCTCTACTCCCGGTTACGGCCCGACCTGATCGGTGATGACTGGGATGATCTGCTTGATGCCGGTGCGCGCGGCTATCAATCCCTGGTCGAAGCCTTCCCCGATGAGGTGAAGCGCGATCCCGAAGAGGCCGGTCAGATGATGGCCTATCACTTCAACACGGCCCTGGCGGAACGGGGGCTGTATGGCGCGGACGGTGTCGCCTCACGCATGACGATCAGTGACGCGGTCTTCGTGCGGGCGGTTGCGGATTTCGCTTATGGATATCTGGTTCTGGGTGCCGACGGATGAGTCTTGAAAACATGCTGCTGTTCGCCGGCGCGCTGGTTGTGCTCTTTCTGACACCGGGGCCGGGGATTGCCGCGATGATCGCGCGAACCCTCGATACCGGGCCATGGCACGCTGCCATGTATGGTGTGGGCATCCTGACCGGCGACATTTTCTGGTTCACCCTTGCCGTAACAGGACTGGCCGCGGTCGCTGAGCAATTGGGGCCATTCTGGTTGATCGCCAAGCTGATCGGTGCGGGTTATCTGGGCTATATGGCCTTCAAGGCCTTCTGGAGCGCCTATACAGGGGCTCGCCCCAAGCCGGTTTTCCCGACCGGGTCCAGGCGGGGTTGGGCAGCGACCTATGTCGCGGGCGTGGCGATGCCGCTCTCGAACCCGAAACCTATCGTGTTCTATCTGACCCTGGTTCCGGCCTTCGTGCCGATCGAGGCCATCACGGCGTGGAGCTATACGGCGATGGTCGCCATCATGATCGTATTGGCGGTCCCTGCTGCGGCGGTCTACATCATCGGCGCCCACAAGGCGCGCGACTGGATGCAAACCCCCGCCGTTCGCAAGGGCACGGATATCGTGACCGGGCTGGTTATGACGGCCATCGCCGTCATCCTTCTCCTGCGCTAGGGCCTACTCGCCCGCAATGTGGATGATACGCCACTCGCCGTCGCGGTGGACCCAGACCTGGGTGCCATATCCCGTAGCCTCGATGACGTCCTGAGACTGCATGACGATAAGCTGGTCGTAGGTGTTCAGGAGCAAGATCGTGTCCGGTGCGATGGTTTGCACAACGACATCGGGAAAGTCGACACGATCAAGGCTTTCCGTCGTGGCCAGGAGGGACCGATAGCCGTTGGCCCAGCCCGGGAAGTCCCGGATCAGCTCTCCGGCGAGGGCGGCAGTGAAGCCGTCCGACCAGAAATGATCCAGCACCGCGTCGGCATCGAGGCGGCGGGCCTCTTCGACCATGTTGTGGAAATTGGCGCAGACCCGGGCTTCGTCAGCCGACAGGGCAGCGCTGTTCTGACAATCATCCGAACCGGGTTCGGAGCGGCTCGCCAGGACCGGGGCGGTCGTGACGAGGGTGAGAGCGACGGTCGCTCCCATCAACATATTCAGTTTTTTCATCGCGGCGGGGGATAGCGGCCGCCGCGATGAAAGGCAAGCGGTTGATGTCGGTCAGGGCTGAAAATAGTGCGGCGTGCTCTCGCCGATGATCGCCCACCGTTCGTTTGGCCAGTCGATGATCAGGGTTGTGCCGCGCAACGCGCCGGACCCGATATTGGCGTAACGAAACGGGTTGAACCGAATGGATTCCAGCGGAAAGTCCGCGTCACTGACCTCCAGCAGAAACTCCATTGGGGCCCGGCGGATATCCATGGTGCGGCCGATCAGCTCTACCTGTCCGACACGCTCGACTGGTCCGTCCGTTTCCAGCTGGTTTTCATAGCGCTGAGGCACGCTCAGGGCGCCGGGGGCACCGGTATCGATGACGGCGGGCATCTCGATGCCGCCGACTTCGATCGTCGTGAACAGCATGGGCGCGCGGTCAGTGAATGCGATCCAGCTCTCCGGCTCCACACTGGGGGAGTCCAGGATCCGGAACTTCTCGCGGGCATAGTCGAACTCG
>JAYZXG010000329.1:0-3331 GCA_036141435.1 Pseudomonadota bacterium
CGATCCTTATCGTTGCGACCTCGATTGCCCTGATCGCCCTGAACCTCACGGCAGCCCATTTCCGCGACTTGCTGGAATTCAATGCGGCTACGCTTGCCCTGGGCGGCGCGGAAACGACGGGTGAGGTCCTCGCTCCAGTCACCGAGGCCCGGATGAACCCGTTCGGTTTCCAGACGCTCGAAGCCCTGCTGCTGTTCATCCTGGGCACCACGTTTGCTGCGATTGCAGCTTACAAGGGCCGCACCTTCTCTGACCCGATCCTGGGCTATGGTGGTGTAACCAAACGCCTGGAAAGTGCAGCCCGCGACCTGCAGAAATGCACGGAAGCCGGCTTCAAGGACGCCAAGAAAATGTCCGAGGCCGAGCTGGAATTGCTGGTCGAAGCGAATGAGGTCCTGCGCGATGTCAACGCAGACCTCGCCGGACCGGGCGTTCGCCGCTAAACTAGATGAAAAGTCCCCGGTCCGACCGGACCGGGGTCATTCAGCGGAGCGACGGGGGGGAAATATGTCGGGACGCGATATCGTAGGGTTTTTCAACCTGATCATTGTGGCCGCGATCCTGGGCGGGATCAGCTACGCAGCCTTCATTCTCAAACCAGCCGAATACGACAGCCAGACCCTGTGCATGGTGGGTGTGACGCCACCGCATCGTGTCGTCATCATCGACAAGACCGATCTGTACTCGCCACAGCAGGCGGGCTCGATCGAAGGGGTCATTCTCAACGAACGCGATGGCCTGGAGGTCGGCGAACGCCTCTCGCTCTACGAACTGAACGAGAGCGGCCAGCTGCGCAACACCAACCGCTTCTCCCTGTGCAATCCGGGCGCTGGCGAACAGGTCAACCCGCTCTATCGCAACCCGGACCGGGTGCAGGCGCGTTATGAATACCTCTTCTCGGGCCCGCTGGATCGCGCCCTGGCCGATCTGATCAGCCCGAAGAATGCGCCGAGCAGCCCGATCATCGAGGCCATTGCACGCCTCAGCCAGGATCCGCAATTCGACCGCACCGTTCCGTCGCGCCGCGTCGTCCTGGTCTCTGACATGCTGCAGAATTCAGAGATTTTCACGGTCTATGGACGAGGCCGTGGCGCCTTGCGCGACCGGGTGCCGCCTGCGCGCGATGTCGCCAGCGCCATTCGCTCCACCTATGGCGACAGCCTGCGCGGTGTTGAGATGGAAATCCGCCTGATCCCGCGCGAACGCTGGGAGGCGGAACAGCGTGGACCGCTGCGCAGCTACTGGGACGAGGTTTTCGATCAGCTTGGCATGCGTGTTCGCTGGTCCGGCATCTAACCCGACTGTGCCCGCCCGGTGCTCATCTCCGGGCGGGCACGGACTGCCCTCCTCTGCGCCATTATCGAGGCGGTCCCGGTTGATGCCTGCTCAGCCTCGTACCGGATCACATCGCGGTCCCCGGCGCCGCCCGCTTCCTCACTGAGATCAGGCCCTTTTGGGCCCTTATCCACAGCGAAAACCGTGTCGAACGGTCAATTCCTATTTATTGCCGCGTCAAATCAAAACACAATATGTAGTGGTTTGAACAAGCAACAACGCTATGGATAGCGAAATGGCTGATGTTTCCGTCTACCGGGATGCTGACTGGATCTGGAACCAGTCGCGTAACAATCCCACCGTCAATCAGGATATCCTGAGTTTCTGTTCGCAATCCCCGCACCTCGTTGACTTCGCCTATCGGCTTGCGGATCACGGCCACATGTTCGTGGGACAGGTCGCGCGACTGTCGACGTACACCCTGGCCGATATCGCCGGCGGACAGCGCGAACTGGCAGACCAGCTTCGCCTGAGACTGCAACGCGATGGCCTCGACAGTGACATGCAATTGGACGGCTGGGTCCCGCCCCGTGACATCAGTGATGATCTTGGCGAGTAACAGGCCTTGAGCTCTTGATCGAGCGCGCTATTTCCTCGGATCTCACAGGAGCTAGCGTGCCATGATTACTGTTCACCACCTCAACAACTCCCGCTCCCAGCGCATTCTCTGGCTGTTGGAAGAAATCGGGGTCGACTACGACATTGTTCGCTATCAACGCGATGAGACGACCATGCGCGCGCCGCACGAGCTGCGCCAGGTCCACCCCCTGGGCAAATCCCCCCTGATCACGGACAGCGGTCGCACCTATGCCGAATCCGCGGCGATCATCGAGTATCTGGTGGATACCTATGGGACCCAGCTCAAGCCCTCCGCCGACAGCGAACACTATCGGGATTATGTGTACTGGCTGCATTTTTCCGAAGGGTCACTGATGCCGCCCCTGCTTGTGAAGCTGATCGGAGACCGGTTGACCGAGGCCAAGGTGCCGTTTTTTGTGAAACCGATTGTCAAATCCATCTCGCGCCAGATCGAAGCCAACTTCGCCGGCCCTGAAATCAGCGCCCTGCTCGAATTCATCGACGACCATCTCGGCAAGAATGCGTGGTTCTGTGGCGATGCGTTCTCTGCCGCGGATATCCAGATGAGTTTCCCGCTTGAGGCGTCCGCAGCCCGGGCACCGGGCTTTTCGCGCTACGCCAACATCGTGTCATTCGTCGATCGCATACACGCGCGGCCGGCCTACCAGGCCGCCCTCGAACGCGGCGGCGCTTACGACTACGCATAAAAAAGGCCCCGCAGGCGGGGCCTTTTTCGTGTCCGGACAAGCGGTTACTCGCTCGTCGGGTCCGGGTCCGGGCGGAACTCGACATCCAGTTCCGCAGCCAAATAGACCATGGCCGCCCGGGCCGCCACATTCTGGCGAAGCTGCTCCGGATCAATCTTGTCCAGCGTGTCGTCCGGCGTGTGGTGAAGGTCGAAATAATCCGTACCGTCCTGGTTCAGCCGCACAGTCGGCACACCGGCAAAGGCCAGCGGGATGATATCCGGCCCGCCACCCGGGACATTGCTGCCACCACGCAGGATCCCCAGCGGCGCCAGCTCCCGCCCGATTGCATCGATGACCGGATTGGCGTCTTCATTGACGTTGGAGACAAACTGCCAGATGCGCCCTGCACCGAAATCGGACTCGCTCGCCAGCACATGATTGGGCACTTCCGCAGCATGTTGCGCTGCATAGGCCCGTGCCCCCAGCAGTCCGACTTCCTCGGCACCGAACATCACCACGCGAATGGTCCGGCGCGGACGCTGAGGCAAGCGACGTATCAGCTCCGCGGCAGCCACGGTGATCGCCACTCCGGCGCCGTCATCGACCGCGCCCGTGCCCAGGTCCCAGCTGTCGAGATGACCGCCGATCAGGACGATTTCTTCCGGGTTTTCGCGGCCCACGATATCCAGCACCACATTGCCGCTGGTCACCTCACCACGCCATCCCGC
>JAYZXG010000330.1:0-5457 GCA_036141435.1 Pseudomonadota bacterium
ATCGTTGCCGAGGGGCTGGGCGGGCCGGAGGGTTATCTGCGTTATCTGTGGATCCAGTCACTGGGCGAGAACGGCCAGGATGTGATCTACATCCCGACAGAAGCCGGGCTGCCCGTCCTGGAAGCGTCGCGTCACCTGGCCGACTGACCGGCCTGCAGACACGCCCTTGGGAGCGGTTCCGTCCGGAGCCGCTCTTTTTGTGGCCGGGTCCTGTTTCGGCATCACGAGGTCCGCGTGGCCCGGTGGGGACAAGTTCGGATTATCCCGTGCCCTTGCTTGCAAGCGCCGCCATCTCGTGGAAGCTTTCCCGGCTTGCGAAGGGGAGCGGAACGCATGGCGCGCTACGGTTTTTATCTGACAATTATCCTGACCCTGGTGACGCTGGGTTTTGCTGCGATGATGGGACAGCCTGCGCCTGTGCCGCCGGGAACGGACTTCAACGGCTATCAACGCCCGTTGTTCGCGCTCTATTTTGCCACATCGCTCGAGGACCTGGCCTTTTTGAGCGGCGAGCCGGCGGCCGCCCTTCGCCAGCATCTAATGACCCTTCAGCAACTCGATACCTGGTTCCCGGTGGCCTATGCCGGCATGGCGATGGCGTTTTTCTTCGGGCTCGGCCTGCGGGGGGCGAAACTGGCCTGGCTGGGCTTGACGCTCGCAGCCCTGACCATTGGTGCAGACTGGGCCGAGAACGAGGTGGCCAACCGCATCCTGGCCGACCTGGACGCCGGCGTGGATCCCACCGAACGCCTGGACGCGATGTGGGGCCACACCTGGATCAAGTGGGGTGCGATCGGCGCCTATGCCGCCGTATTGGCGGGCAGTATGGCGCTGGCCCGCCGGCGCCTGCTGGCGGTTTTCCCGGCGCTGGCAGCCTTCGGAATTGCCGCGAGCTGGTTCACCCAGGCTGACCCGGCGGTGTTCAACTGGGCCAATCAACTGCTTGTGCCTTTCATGCTGACTTTCCCTGCCGCCGCGGTGATGTATCTTCGCGCCAACGACGAATCCGCGGAGGGCGATGATGAAAGCGCTGGTCAAGGCGAAGCCTGAAGAAGGCATCTGGATGGAGGATGTACCCGAGCCGCAGATCGGCCCGGATGATGTCCTGATCAAGATCAAGAAAACCGCCATCTGCGGCACGGACATCCACATCTATAACTGGGATGACTGGGCCGCGAAAAATGTGCCCACACCCATGGTCGTGGGGCATGAATATGCCGGTGAGATCGTCGATGTCGGCGGTAATGTCACCCGCGTGAAAAAAGGCCAGCGCGTATCCGGCGAGGGCCATGTTGTCGGTGATGCGTCGCGTGCGGTTCGTGCCGGGCGGTTCCACCTCGACCCGGAAACCCGCGGTATCGGCGTCAATGCGCCGGGCGCGTTTGCCGAATATCTCTGCCTACCGGCCTTCAACGTCGTACCGCTGCCGGACGCGGTACCGGATGAGCTGGGCTCCATTCTCGATCCGCTGGGCAATGCGGTCCACACCGCCCTCAAGTTCGACCTGATCGGCGAGGATGTGCTGATTACCGGCGCCGGTCCGATCGGCATCATGGCTGCCGCCATCGCGCGCCATGTCGGCGCCCGCCATGTCGTGCTCACCGACATCAACACCCACCGCCTGCATCTGGCCAGCCAGGTCGCGCCGAATATCCGCACGGTTGACGTCTCCAAGGAAGACCTGGGCGATGTCATGCACGAGCTGAAAATGACGGAAGGCTTTGATGTCGGGCTGGAAATGTCCGGCGCCCCGCAGGCCTTCGACACCATGCTCGACAAGATGATCATGGGCGGCAAGATCGCCATGCTGGGCCTGCCGTCCAAGCCGATCCCGGTTGATTTCGGCAAGCTCGTCCTCAAGGCCATCCGGCTGGAAGGCATCTATGGCCGCGAGATGTTCGAGACCTGGTACAAGATGATCGCCATGCTGGAGAGCGGTCTGGATGTGTCCCGCATCATCACCCACCAGTATGCCGCGGATGAGTTCCAGAAGGGGTTCGACGCCATGCGCTCCGGCAAGTCCGGCAAGGTGGTGCTGGACTGGACGGCTTAGCGCGGATGACGAAAGTTGTGTCCCGCCAGCAATTGACAAAGTGGTTTTTGACCATCGCGGTCGTTATTGTGCTCAGCCCGATTGGTGGTTGGGCATTGTATCGACACGTCGATCCCAGCATCGCGCTCGTGTCGGGATATGCGTTTTTTGTGTTCATTTTGCTTTTGCACACGCCGTTCGGTTGGTGGCTCGATGCAAGAACCGTCTCCGGACCAATGCGAGCCTTGTCACAGCTGGCTTATTTAATTGTAGGGTTAGCGGGAATGACGCTTGTCATGGTCCTGTTTCGTCGACTTCTGGGAGCAGGCTGATGGCCGCCGAAAAACGCGTTCCGCTTGAAAACTATGTTGAATACCCGGCCGAGGAGATGCTCTCCCGGGTGACGACGTTTACCGAAGATCTCAAGCGCCGCCGCACGGTGCGTGATTTTGACGCCCGGCCGGTTGATCGCCGCATTGTCGAGGAAGCCATCAAGGCGGCGGGGTCTGCGCCGTCGGGTGCCAACCACCAGCCCTGGCATTTTTCCGTCATCGAAGACCCGGCCAAGCGCAAGGCCCTGCGCGAGGCGGCCGAGGAAGAGGAACGCGCGTTTTATGCCGGCAAGGCCGGCGGGGAATGGCTTGACGCGCTGGCGCCGCTGGGCACGGATGCGGACAAGCCTTTCCTGGAACATGCCCCGGTCATTATCGCCGTTTTCGCGCAAAAACGCGGCGGCGTGACGGTCGAGGAAAGCCGCAAGAACTACTACATCAATGAGAGTGTCGGCATTGCCTGTGGTTTCATGCTGGCCGCCCTGCACCAGGCCGGCCTGGTGACGCTGACGCACACGCCAAACCCGATGCGTTTCCTCAATGAGGTGTGCGAACGTCCCAATGACGAGAAAGCCTATATGCTGATCGTCGCGGGATACCCGACCGCTGATGCGACCGTGCCGGAGCACGCCCTGATCAAGAAATCGCTCGACGATATCTCCAGCTGGATCTGACGTGGTTAACACCTAATTTGTATCTTTATGAAACCATTTCTGGCGCAATGAGGGGAGGCGCATATGTATGGCATGATCCACCAGGCGGCCCGGCAGATGGTGCACGCAGTGGCCGATGAAGCAACGTGGTCTAAAATCCTGACGACAAGCGGTCTGCACGAAGAGCATTTCATCAGCGCCCAGACTTATGACGACGAGGTCACTTTCACTCTGATTGGCGCAATCCAGTCGGTCACCGAGATCCCGCTGGACGAATTGTTGTCTGCCTTCGGACGGTACTGGATCGAATTCGCGGCCTCCACGAGCTACAGCTCGGTCCTTGAGATGGCGGGGAATGATCTTGAGACCCTGCTTGAAAACCTTGATCGCATGCACACCAGCATCAAGTCGACCATGCCGGATGCGGACATGCCGTCTTTTTACGTTTCCCGCGTTGAAGGTCGGGATTTGTACATTGAATACAGATCGTCACGAACCGGGCTTGAGGCCTTTGTCAAAGGTCTGCTTGAAGGCCTTCTCGACCGTTTTGGTGATACGGGAGAGGTGAGCTTCGTACGTCGTGCGGACCATGTCGAATTCGCTGTGAGACGGGAGGTTGCCGAGGCGGCATAATATTTCATGGAGTTGAACCTCGATCCAGCCACGCTCGACGTGCTCTATCCGGCTCGGCTGGCGCTGGATCCGACGGGCGAGATTGCGCATGTCGGGCCGTCAGTGGTCCGGCACCTTGGGGCGGGACTTTCTGGCCAGCATTTTCTGGAGTGTTTCGAGTTTGAGCGTCCACGTTTCACCGATATCGACGCCCTGATTGCGGGTGCGCAATCGGAGAGTCTACGATCGATCATCGTCCGGTCCCGGGCTCAGCCCGAGCTGAGGCTCCGCGGCATTGTATTGCCAGACGATGGACGCTTGCATTTGCTGGTTGGCCACGTGCCCACGGAGAACGGCCGCATTGGTGAGGAGATGCTCTCTTTTGCCGATTTTGCACCGACCGACAGCACGCTGGACACTCACATGGTCAGCGTCACACACCAGCAATTGCTGAATGATGCCCAACGCATCGCCCGTGAAGTCGAGGAAAAATCCCGACAGGCGGAGGCGGCCAATGAGGCCAAATCCCAGTTTCTGGCGACGGTCAGCCACGAAATCCGGACACCGCTCAACGGCGTATTGGGCATGGCGGATTTCCTAGCAGGCACCGAACTGTCCCCGGAACAGAACGAAGCCCTTGGTGTCTTGATCGACAGCGGGCGAAGTCTCCTGACGATCCTCAACGAGATTCTGGATTATTCCAAGGTCGAGGCCGGTGAGCTGGAGCTGGAGCATCGCGCCTTTGATCTGGGCGGACTGATCAAGGGCACGTCCGGTCTCTTCCACATCAAGGCCGTTGAAAAACGTCTCTACTATGTCGCATCGCCGGCCAATGGCTGGTTCATGGGGGATGAGACGCGCCTGCGCCAGGTCCTGTCGAATCTGGTTTTCAACGCCATCAAATTTACTCCGTCCGGCGGGGTGGAATTGCGCGTTGAGTTCGGTGAGGCGGGTGAAGACGGAATGACACCGCTGGTGTTCGAGATTGAGGACAGCGGGATCGGCATGTCGGAAGAGGTCCAAGGCCGCCTGTTCAAGCCGTTTCAGCAGGGTGAGGTCACCACGGCTCGCAAGTTTGGCGGCACAGGGCTTGGGCTGGCAATCTGCAAACACCTCGTCGAGAAGATGGGGGGGAAGATCTCTGTCCGAAGCGAGGAGGGGCGCGGTTCCGTTTTCCGGGTCGAACTGGCCCTGGAGGCCACGGAGGCACCTGCCGAGACCGGCGATAAACGGTCGGACGATGGGCAGCAGGTCTCGCTGGCCTCATTGCGTGTTCTGGCGGCCGAGGACAATGCGACCAATCGCATCGTGCTGGGCGCCTTGCTCAAACCCATGGGGGTGGAGCCGGCCTTTGCCGAGAATGGTCGCGAAGCTGTCGAGATGTTCCGCAAGGAATCCTTCGATGTGATCCTGATGGATGTAATGATGCCGGAGATGAGCGGACCTGAAGCGACGCAGATTATTCGGCGCCTGGAAAAAGATGCGGGCGCGAAACCAGTCCCGATCCATGCGCTTACAGCCAATCTGATGCGCGAACAGGTCGCGCAATATCTGGAGTGCGGCATGGATGGCGCGCTTGGAAAGCCGATCAATGTCGAGGAATTGCGCCGGACTCTGGAAGGTGTCGCGCTTGTGAAATCTGAATCACAGGATGCGCCGTATGCGCAGAACAGCAGGGCCTCCCAAGGCTAGCCGGCCTTGTCGTAAGCCGCTTTCAGCCACGCTTTCAGCTCGTCATCGATGTCGTCGACATGGGCTGTGCGCACGCGATGCGTCACCATGGAATTGAAACTGCCCGAGGCTTCCAGCCGGTCGCCGGGGTCGACAT
>JAYZXG010000331.1:0-3508 GCA_036141435.1 Pseudomonadota bacterium
AGAAACCGCCCGAAATGGCCAGATAGGTCAGGGCGCCGGGCTTTTTCTGCCAGCTCCACAGTCCGCACCAGGCGGTCGCGAACAGGGCGGCGGTCAGGAAGCCGTATCCGGCCTTGGCATCAAAGCCCGGGGAGAGCTGGACGATCACAAGGCAGGCCAGGACCACGCCGCCCAGCCGCAGATATCGCTGTACCGCGCTCAAACCGGAAAAGCGCTGTAACAGCCAGGCCACGAGCAGCAGGCCGGCCAGTACGGCGCCGGTGGCGATACCGATCAAGCGGTAGTCATGCAGGGAATAGGCGTAATAAATCAGGCCGCGTGCGCTTTCCGCGAATAATTGCCAGCCGGCGACGGCGGCGAGTAGGGCAAGCAGGAAGGGGCCTTCCCATTTCTCCTCGCGCAGGGCGACGACCCCGAAAAACACGAGAGCCAGGATAAATACCCCGAATGTGATCAGGGACGGCCAGTAGGAGCCGAGGATCAGCAGCGTGGGATTGGTGTATTGCGCCATGCCGAGCGTATGCATGGGCGCGTGCAGGTGGATCAGGCTGTGGTGGCCGGACATTTCCAGCACGACCGTGTTCTCACCCGGCACCAGGATCTCGCGCGGAACATAGAGCACGGCATCCATCAGCCCGGCGACCTCGCGGTCACGATCGACCCCGGGGGTGCCATTGCTCTCCAGTTCATGGCCATTGATCCAGACCCGGCTGGAGGCCTTGCCCGAGATATAAAAGCCCAGCGGTGACTGGCCCTGCCTCAAGGCCTCGCTGGGCGTGATGCTGGTGCGCATCCAGAAATGCTCGCCCTGGGGGTCGACCTGGCCGAGCGGCATTTCCTGGCAATCCCCGCCGGAAAAGTCAGGCGGTTGGTTCTCGCCCGCAGCCACGGGGCAGACCGTGACCGGACGGTTGTCGATCCACTGGAAGCTTTGCGCCTGGGCCGGGCCGGAGAGGGGGCTGGCGAGCAGGGCCAGCGGGAGGAGGAGAAAACGAAGCATGGCCTGATCATAGCGGCGCCGGTTACCGGCGTCTCGCCGCTTGTCGGCAGGGCGCTACCGTTCACAGATTCAGCCGTGATCTGTCATGCCCGTGCGTGTTTCAACAGCCGGAGCAAAGCTTGGAGCGATAATAATGAAAAACGGTTGGACCTGGATCAGCGCCCTGATGGCGAGCACGGTTATGAGCACGGCCTCGCTGGCGCAGGTCGAAGAAAGCATCACCTTTGAAGCAGGCAATGGCGAAACGGTCGAGGCGTTTCGCGGGTCCTTCGAAGTGCCGGAAAATCGCGCGGATCCCGACAGCCGGATGATCACCATTGGTTATGTGCGCTTCCCTTCGACCAGCGATAACCCGGGCGATCCGATTGTCTATCTTGCCGGTGGACCGGGCGGTACCGGCACGGGCACGGCGCGCGGTCAGCGTTTCCCGTTGTTCATGGCCATGCGCGAACATGGCGATGTGATCGCCTATGACCAGCGCGGCACCGGCCTGTCGGAAAACGATCTGCCGCGTTGCCAATCCAGTTTCGGTGGCGATGACCTGGCGCGTCAGACCGATGCCGAGTTTGCGCAGGATCACCGGGATGCCATCGAGGAATGTGGTGCGTTCTGGCGCGAAGCGGGTGTTGACCTGGACGGCTACACGACACGCGAGAGCGCCCGGGATCTCTCGGACCTGCGCGAACATCTCGGCGCCCGGCAGCTGGATCTGTGGGGCATTTCCTATGGATCCCACCTGGCCCTGGCCGCCATCAAGGACATCCCGGATGAGATTGACCAGGTCGTGCTGGCTTCGGTGGAAGGTCTGGACCAGACGGTGAAAATGCCCGCGCGGACCGACGCCTATTTTGCGCGTCTTCAGGCCGCGGTGAATTCCCAGCCGGCTGCGGCCGAGCGTTATCCCGATATCGCCGGCATGGTGCGGCGTGTACTCGAGCGCCTCGAGACCGAACCGATGTTGCTCGATATCCCGCAGCGTGACGGGGCTGTCGCCCAATTGCTGGTGCAACGTCATCACGCGCAGCAATTTTCATCCATGCTGATCTCCGATCCGCAGAACGCCGCCATCCTGCTGGCCCTGTTTGCCTCACTGGACGCCGGGGATACGCGTCTGCTGACGGGCTTGCTGCAGCGTCTGCACAGGCCCAACGAGACGATTGGCCTGCGCCCCATGCCCACCGCAATGGACCTGGCGTCGGGTATCGACAGCGCGCGGCTGGCGGCGTTCCAGCGCGAAGCCGCGACTGGCCTGGTGGGTGGCTATCTCAACTTCCCCATGCCGCAGGTGTTCGGTGCGTGGGACGGGTTTGATCTGGGTGATGAATTCCGCCAGGCCCCGACGGGCGACACCGAAGTGCTGGTCCTGTCCGGCACGCTGGATGGTCGCACCTATGTGGAAAGCCAGGCCGAGGCTGTCGCCGGCCTGCCGAACGCCCACATCGTCACGGTCCACAATGCCGGCCACAACCTGTTCATGAGCTCGGAAGAGGTCCATGACGCGATCCATCGCTTCATGCGCCGCGAGGGTGGATTGCCCAATGATATCACGGTCGATTTGCCCGACATGACGCAATTGCCGTTCTAGGCAACTCGCGTGAGAGGCGAGAATCGGGTCGTATGGCCTGATGTATCGCCCGCTCTACAGACTTTACGGCCTCAAGCTTTCCTATTTCACGGGAAAGCTTGAAGGCTATCTGCGCGCCAAGGGCGTGCCCTATGACTATGTCGAGATGGATATGGCGACGTTCCGGTCCTGCGCCGCAGAGACCGGAATCTCGCAAATGCCCCAGCTGGAATGCGAAGACGGCAGCTGGATGACGGACACGTCCGATATCATCGCCCATTTCGAGGCCTACTGGCCCAATCCGCGCTTCAAGCCGGGCCCGCCCGCCGTCGCTTTCGCCAGCCTGCTGTTGGAAGATTTCTTCGATGAGTGGCTGTGGCGCCCGGCGCTCTATTATCGCTGGGCCTTCAAGCCGGATGCGGAGTTGATGAGCGGACAGCTGGCCGATGGCCTGCTGCGTGATGTCAAGGCACCGCGTTTTGTCCGCCAGCGCTTCATTCGCCATCGCCAGCAAAAACAGTTTCTGAAACAGGATGGTGTCACCGCCGAGACGGCACCGCTGATCGAGAACCTCCTCCTGGAGATCCTCGATATGCTGGAAGTGGTCTTCGAGGATCGCCTCTTCCTGTTCGGAGATCGGCCCTGCGAGGCCGATTTCGGCCTGTTCGGGGCGATGCATCGTCATTTCTCCTACGACCCGACCCCTCATGCCCTGTTGCGTGAAAAGGCACCGCATACGCTCAACTGGACGGCGCGGCTCTGGGCCACGACACCGGAAAGCCTGCGCGACAGCGTCGCGGCGCAACGCATTCCGCCGGATCTCGGGCCGATATTCGCGCTGATCGGGCGCCAGTACCTGCCTTATCTCCACGCCAACATGATGGCCATGGCGATGGGCGAGGAGGTTGTGAGCTGGGAGGAGGACGGGATCCGCTGGGAAGTGC
>JAYZXG010000332.1:0-3611 GCA_036141435.1 Pseudomonadota bacterium
CGCCTCCCTCGCCGCGGTGGGCCGGGACGATGCCGCCATCCTGGCCCCGCTGGTGTTCATGACCATTTTCATCAGCGTGTTTGGCTGTGGCTTCGCCGTCGCCCCGCTGGCCAGGATCCTCGGCCTGTCGCAGGATGGACCGGAACGCCTCCTGATCGTCGGCGCCAACCCCTGGAGCCTGGGACTTGCCGACGCCCTCAAGGCCCAGAACATTCCGGTTACCATCGCGGATATCGGCTGGCGGCGCCTGCGCCAGGCCCGCCTGAACGGCCATGATGTCTATTACGGAGAAGTCCTGTCGGAGACCGCTGACTGGCGGCTGGAACCGGCGCGTTTCGCCGCCCTGCTCGCCGCGACACACAATGATGCCTACAACGCCCTGGTCTGCGTGGAATATGCACCGGAACTGGGTCGCAGTCGCGTATTCCAGCTCTCGGGCTTTGACGGCAAGACCGCTGAGGCCGTGACCGACGAGGACCCGCGCGCCATTGTCTATACCGCCCGTGGCCGCACGCTGATCCGCAAGGGTCGCGGGTATGAAGGCCTGGCGCGAGACTGGTGGCAGGGCTGGACCTTCAGGGCGACCCGGCTAACGGAAAGCTACACGCTGGAAGACTGCATGGCAGAGCCGGACAGCGCCGGCGATATTGTCCTCGCGCAATCGCCAAACGGCAAACTTCACCTGCTGGGCAGCGGCAAACCGCTACCCGACACGCCCGGTACTCTGTTGATCAGATTTGCGCCACCAGACGCGGGCGCTCAGTAGCGCGGACCATCATCATTGGCCATGCCGCCCGGTTCGGCCGGACCGCAATACGGCCAGCTGCCCTGGTTGGGATCGCCGTGCGGACAGACGGCATCCTCGCCCTCGTAAATCGCGATGCAGCCAGACAGGCTCACCGCTGCAAATGCCGCGGCAAGAACCAGAAAAGAACGCTTGATGGTCATCTTGATGCCCCTGTTTGAAAACATGGTGACGGGGCTTCCTGGGAAGCGCAAGCACTAAGGGGCGGATTCATTCCGAATTAACCCTGATCACGGCATGTAATTACAGGTCTCAAACGGAAAAATTCCATGGCACGCAAGCCGGTTCAATCGCGACGCCCCAGCAGCGAACGCCGCCGCTCGCCCGCCCAGCGCCGCGCCGCTGCGCGCCGCCGCAAGGCGCGCCAATCGACCGGCCTGTTTGGCCGCCTGGTCAAATATGGTGCAGCCGCAGCCCTCATCCTGTCTGTCGCCCTCGGCATATGGCTGGTCGCAATGGCTCGCGACCTGCCTGATACGTCCGGGCTGACCGAGGTCGAACGCACCCCCTCCATCGCCTTCTACGACCAGAATGGCCGCCTGATCGCACGCCGGGGCTCGGCCCATGGCCGAGTGGCCGAGATCGATGACTTGCCGCCCTATCTGGTGGACGCCGTACTGGCTGTCGAGGATCGGCGTTTCTATGACCATTTCGGTGTCGATATCCGCGGTACGGCACGGGCGCTGTGGGCCAATCTGCGGGCCGGACGCGTGGTCCAGGGCGGCTCCACCCTGACCCAGCAGCTGGCCAAGAACCTCTTCCTCACACCGGAACGCACCCTGCGCCGCAAGGTCCAGGAGATGATGCTCGCCTTCTGGCTGGAAAGCCGGTTCAGCAAGGACGAAATCCTCGAGCTCTACCTCAACCGCGTCTATTTTGGTGGCGGCGCCTGGGGGGTTGAGGCGGCGTCGATGCGCTATTTCGGCAAATCTGTCAGCGAGCTCAACCTGGGTGAATCCGCTCTCCTGGCGGGCCTGCTCAAGGCGCCCTCCCGCTACAGCCCGGTCAGCGATGCCGAACGCGCGGCGGCCCGCGCAACTGTCGTGCTGGACCTGATGGAACAGACTGGCCGTATCAGCTCTGACGAACGCTATGCCGCAGCCGCCACGCCGATCCGGGTCTCGCGTGGCGCATCCAGTCCGGGTGCCCAGTATTTTGTCGACTGGCTGGCTCCGCGGGTGCGCGAGATCATCGGTCCGGACTTTGAACTCGATCTGCGCATCACCACCACGCTGGATGTCGACGCCCAACGCGCAGCCGAATTTGCCGTCGCCAGCACGCTGGGCGATGCCGAAGCGGCACGCGGTGCCAACGAAGCCGCACTGATTTCACTGGCGCATGACGGCGCTGTGCGGGCCATGGTCGGTGGCCGTGACTACATGCGCTCCCAGTATAACCGGGTTTTGCTGGCGCAGCGTCAGCCGGGCTCTGCGTTCAAGGCGTTTGTCTATGCCAGCGCCTTCGAGGCCGGATTGCGCCCGGATGATATCCGCACGGATGCCCCGGTGCGGGTCGGCGACTGGCAACCGGCCAATTACAACGACGAATACCGTGGCGAGATGACCCTGCGCGAGGCCTTCGCCCGCTCCTCCAATTCGATTGCCGTCCAGATTGCCGAGGAAACCGGGCGTGGCCACATCGCGCGCCTGGCCGAACGCCTGGGCATCGAGACCGATCTGCGCATTGACCGCTCGCTCGCCCTGGGCGCCTATGAGGTCAATCCGATGGAAATGGCCGTGGCCTATGCCCCCTTCGCCAATGGCGGACGGCGCGCGGAGGCCCATGGCATCCTGATGATCGAAACCGCTGACGGAGAGATCCTCTACGAGGCCAGCCCGGTCCCGGGCGAGCGCGTCCTCGATCAGCGCACCTACGCCAACATGCGGGACCTGTTTGCAGCCGTGACCGGCTGGGGCACAGGTCGGCGCGCGCGCGTTGACGGGCTGGACATCGGCGGCAAGACCGGCACGACCAACTCCTTCCGCGATGCCTGGTTCGCCGGCTTCAGTGATGACCTGGTGACCGTCGTCTGGACCGGCAATGACGACAACACACCGACGGATCGCGCGACCGGCGGCAGCACGCCGGCGACCGTGTTCCACCGCTTCATGCTGGACGCACCGCGTGACGGTCTGGCTTCGGAACCCACCAGCACCGCGCTGGAGGCGCTCACAGCAACCTTGCGCGACGCCGAGGCGGCGATCGATGCCAGTGCATCTCGGGCGGAACCCGAGGAGGAGGAGCGCGACCTGATCGGCGCCTTCCTCTCCGGTTTGGGCGGGAATAACTGAGGCACGTTCCCCCGCGCGCTTTCCTTCGTGTCACGTAGTATGCCCCTACTGAATTCGTGACTTCTGAGGGAGATGACAGTGCGAACCCTTTTAGCATCCAGCGTTTCGGCTCTTGTTCTGGCCGTATCCGTTTCTGCCGTCGGCGAAGCGCAGACCCGTGTCAGCCGAGCTGATGCCAACGCCGCCATCGCGGCCATGGGGCTCAACCAGTCCCGGAGCGACGAGATCTCGTTTGACAGCGGCCGCTTCAGCCGCGGCGATTATGTCTTTACCAATGTGGTCTTCCATATTGATGACGACGAAGACGAGCCGACCAAGGCCGGCGAAGATGATTTCAACGTCGATTTCGACGGCGGCGAACTGCTTGTTGAGGAAATGCGTTTCAGCGCACCGCGCCTGGCCAGCGATGGCCGGGTGATGTTCGACGCCTTTTCCCTGAGCGGTGTGTCTGCTGAGGGTGATGATGGCGAGGGGCTCTCTCTCGATTCCCTGGAAATCGTCGGACCTGATGCGGA
>JAYZXG010000333.1:0-9035 GCA_036141435.1 Pseudomonadota bacterium
AACTCGCCGCGATACTTCGCACCGGCGATGAGCGCGCCCATATCCAGCGCGAGCAGGCTTTTTTCCTTGAGGCTTTCGGGCACATCGCCATTGACGATGCGCAGCGCCAGGCCTTCCGCGATGGCGGTCTTGCCGACACCCGGCTCGCCGATGAGGACCGGATTATTCTTGGTGCGGCGGGAGAGCACCTGGATGGCGCGGCGGATTTCCTCGTCGCGACCGATCACCGGGTCAAGCTTGCCCTCGCGGGCCACTTCCGTCAGGTCGCGGGCGTATTTCTTGAGCGCTTCATAACTGTCTTCCGCCGACTGGCTGTCCGCCGTACGGCCTGCGCGAAGATCATTGATGGCCGTGTTCAGCGCCTGCGGGGTGACACCCGCAGCCTTGAGCGCGTCATGGGCCTTGTTGTCGGGATTGAGGGAAATCGCCTGCAGGATGCGCTCGGCGGAGACGAACTGGTCGCCGGCCCGCTTGGCCGCATCGTCTGCGGCACCGAACACCTTGGCGGTTTGCGGTGCGAGGTAGAGCTTGCCCTGGCCGCCTTCGACTTTCGGCATGGCCCCAAGGGCCTGATCGACGGCATCCTGAACCTGGCGCAAACGGCCGCCCGCGGCCTGGATGAGATTGCCGGCCAAGCCGGTCTCATCATCCAGCAGAGCCTTCAGGATGTGTTCGGGCGCAAATTGCTGGTGGCTGGATTTGAGGGCCAACCCCTGTGCGGCCTGGATTATGGACCGGGCCCGGTCCGTGTAGTTTTCAAAGTCCATGTCTATCTCCCGTTAGAGGCGAGATGGGTGCGAAGGACCGCCCTCATCAGGCACGGTAAATTCGCGTTTCGTATGGCATGTAGGTGTGGCACAACCGTCACACAAGAGGGGGTGTCGCGACATTCTGCCCCCCAGCGGAGATCCTGCTTATCCATGCCAAAGCTCAACGCCATTCATCGTTTTCCTGTCAAAGGGTTCAGCCCGCAAATACTGGACCAGATTGAGCTATCAGTTGGTAAAGGCCTGCCTTTTGACCGCCACTGGGCGATCGAGAATGGTCCCGGCCAGTTCGATGCGCGCGCGCCCGGTCATGTCTCCAAGAAGAATTTCCTGATGCTAGCGAGCCAGGCAGACCTGGCCGGCTGGAGCACGCGGTTCGATGAGGTCAACCAGGTCTGGACTGCCATCGCACCGGACGGGGCCTGCCTGCAGGTAGATCTCAATGATGCCGACACGCATGCTCCCCTGTTCGACCACCTCTCCCGGGTGCTGGCAGACCAGGCGCGCGGACGCCTGTGCCTTGTACAGGCGGGCGATCAGGCGATGACGGATATTCCGGACCCCTATCCCTCGATCATCAACCTGGCCTCGGTGCGTGACCTCGCGGAGCGGATCGGGATGCCGCTGGACCCGGTCCGATTTCGCGGAAACCTGCTGATCGACGGTCTGGAGCCCTGGGCCGAGCTGGACATGGTTGGCGAGCGCCTGGTGATCGGCGAGGCGGAGATCGAGATCCGAGCGCGCATCCGCCGATGTGTCGCAACCAGCATCAACCCGGTCACCGCCGCGAAGGATGCCGACATCCCCAAGGCGCTGTTCGACAATTTCGGTCACATGGATTGCGGCGTGTATGTGTCGGTGGAGCGCGGCGGTCGGGTCACCGTCGACGACACGCTGGCGCGCAAATAAAAACCCGCGATCGCCAGGCCATCGCGGGTTTTTAAACGTGTCTGAGCGGCAGGCCTAGGCGGCTTCGCTCTCGCTGTCCTCGGACGCTTTTTCCGTCGTCTCGGAGGATGCTTCGGCGCTGTCGCCATCCTCTGAACTGCGTGTGCGACGCGGGCGGCGGGTGCGGCGGCGCGGGGCCTCCTCGTCACCGTCAGCAGAGTCGGCACTTTCAGGGGCGGCTTCGCCCGCTACAGCCTCACCGGATTCAGACGTTTCACCATCCGACGCGGCTGTCTCTTCCTGCTGGCGGCGGCCCCGTCCGCGACCCCGGCCACGGCCGCGACGCTCATTGCCATCCCCCTGGGACTGCTCCTCAGCGTCGGCGTTTTCGCCATTGGCTTCGGCATTCTCGGCACCGTCCTCAGCAGCGGGATCGCGCTTGGGCTGGTTGGCCTGGATGATGCGGAAATAGTGTTCGGCGTGCTGATACAGATTCTCGGCCCGGACACGGTCGCCCGAAGAAGAGGCATCGCGTGCCAGCTGGAGATATTTGTCGTGGATCTGGGTCGCATTGCCCCGGATCTTCACTTCAGGACCATTGCTCTCAAAGGTCCGGTTCGCAGGATTGCCTGGCTTCCGACCTCGACCGCGCTGACGCTTCATATCGTCGTTCCCTGTGTAAACAGCGGTAATAACCTCTGGCCTAACCGTGCAGCTGCAATGATAAGCCTGTCGCCTGTTCGGGGTTGTTCAATGAGCCGGATCTGTCAGGTGGTTCATCCGGCCGCGCACGACCCCCAAGGCGCGTCCACCTGATGAACGGAACCTAGACCGCCCTTTGCCGCTTTCCAACCCCTTTTAGCCGTTTCTTTATGACAAAGCGCCCAGCACGACACGATCATGCCCGGCAAGGTCCCGGATAACGGCGATGGCGCCGAGGCCATGCGCCTCCAACAGCCCCCTGACCGCCTCACCCTGGTCAAAGCCGATCTCAAACGCCACCAGCCCCCCCGGCTTCACCAGGCTGCGGGCCTCATCAAGAATGGCGCGATAGGAATCCAGCCCGTCAGCGCCGCCATCCAGTGCCAGATGGGGTTCGTAATCGCGCACTTCCGGGTCGAGTGTCGGCATGACATCCGAGCGGATATAGGGCGGATTGGAGACCAGGATATCAAATGTCTGCGCCGGCAACCCACGCCCCCAACTGGCGCGGAGGAGTTCGGTACGATCATCGAGGCCGCAGCGGCGCGCATTCCTCATCGCCACCTCCAGCGCGGTTTCTGAGACATCCACGCCCACGCCGTGCCACGCCTTGCGCTCGCTCAGCAGCGCCAGGAGAATGGCGCCGGAACCCACCCCGATATCCAGCACGCGCGCCTTCTCCTCGCTCCGCGCCTCGAGTACGGCCTCGACCAGCGCCTCGGTATCGGCGCGCGGGGTGAGAACCTCTTCGCTGACGTCCAGCTCGAGTGTCCAGAACGGCTGCGTGCCGAGGATCTGGGACATGGGCTTGCGATGAACACGCTCCCAGGCCAGCTCCGCCAGCGCGCTGATCTGTTGCCAGGAGCACAGCGCCGGATCTGCGACCGCCTCGGCATAGTTGGCCGGGGCGAGAATGTGCGCCAGCAGGAAACGCGCATCGGTGTCCGCCTCGTCAATGCCGGCCTCGCGCAGGCGTTTGACCAGTTCTGCGCGCACCTCGACCAGGTCCAGCCCCGCCCAAGCTTCACGCAGGGGCTTGCTGGCGCTGGCGTCAAAGACGGTGCGCGCATCCACAACCATTTTGTCGAAATCGGAGTTCACGGTGGCTCAGCCTAGCCGTCCTGCTCCATCGCGGCCAGGCGTGCGGCCTGGTCCTCGGAGATCAGCGCAGTGACCACCTCGTCCAGCCCGTCGCCGGCAACAATCTGGTCGAGCTTGTAGAGCGTCAGATTGATCCGGTGATCAGAGACACGGCCCTGCGGATAGTTATAGGTGCGGATACGCTCGGAGCGGTCGCCGGACCCGATCTGGTCCTTGCGCTCGGCGGCCCGCTCAGCAGCCGCGGCTTCGCGCTTCATGTCGTACAGCTTGGCGGCCAGCAGCTCAGCGGCCTTGGCGCGGTTCTGGTGCTGGGACTTCTCGGCACAGACCACCATGATACCGGTCGGCAAGTGGGTCATGCGGACGGCGGATTCAGTCTTGTTGACGTGCTGTCCCCCGGCTCCGGAGGCACGCATTGTATCGACACGCACCTCGCTCATGTCCAGACCGCCTTCGATATCGTCCGGCTTGGGCATGATGGCGACGGTCGCCGCAGAGGTGTGGATCCGGCCCTGGCTTTCCGTCGCCGGTACACGCTGGACGCGGTGCACGCCGCTTTCGAACTTCAGACGCCCGAATACGCCGGCACCGGAAACCGAAGCGATGACTTCCTTGTAGCCGCCATGCTCGCCTTCCGAGGCGCTGTCGAGCTCCCAGGTCCAGCCCTGCAGCTGGGCGTAACGCTCATACATGCGATAGAGATCGCCGGCGAACAGCGCCGCCTCGTCACCGCCGGTTCCGGCGCGGATCTCCACCAGGGCGTTGGCGCTGTCATCCTTGTCCTTGGGCAGGAGCAGGAGGTTCATCTCATGCTCGAGCTCGGGCAGGCGTTCCTTCAGCTCGTAGAACTCGTCCTTCGCCATTTCCGCCATCTCGGCATCGTCGGAATTCATCATCTCCTCGAGATCGAGGAGTTCCTGGCGCGCGGATTTCAGCTCGGCAGCCTTTTCGGCCACCGGGCGGAGCTCGGCGTGTTCCTTGGACAGTTTGACAATCTCGTCCGCATCGGCGGCAGCGCCAAGACGGGCTTCGACCTGGTCAAAACGGTCGATGACTTGTTCGAGTCGGGCTTCAGGTGCGTGCATGGGCGTGAGGTATCACCGCGCGAGACAATTGAAAATGCCCGGACGCTGTTATCCCAGCGCCAGCGCTGCCCGCACGCCGATCACCATCATGACGATGCTGCTGGCGGCGAAGATAAAGAAGCGGACCGGGATGAAGTTCCACAACGCCTGGACCAGGCTGTGGGAAATGCGCAGGCCGACATAGGTCCAGGCCAGGGCGATATTCAAACCGTCAGCCGCACCGGCCAGGTGACAATAGACGACCAGTGCAAAGAAGATCGTGGGCTGTTCGTGCAGGTGATTGAAATTGTCCGCAATGCGCTTCACCTCATTGGGCAGCACATCCATCTCGGACTTGGCCTTCATCTTGGCGGCATTGATGCCGGCCTTCTGCATGGCCGGGATCCGCGTCGCGTACATCCAGAACCACATGACAAAGGTCCAGATGATCAGCGCCAGCATCGGCGTAAGAATGGAATTCATGGATCTGCCCCCTGTAAAACCAACCGGTCCGGTCGGACACTAGGCCGGTTCGCGGACAAAAGGCGAGGAGTTTCCTGATGATCAGGTCTGGAGCGTCTTGAGTCTCACATCCGCTTCCGGGGCCTCGTAGCGCTCGAACTGGTCCAGCAAGCCCTCGACCCGGTCGTCCACTTTCAGCGCCCCCCGGTGCTCAGGCGCCAGGAAGCCCTGGGCCGTCATCTTGTCCAGGAAGCTCACCAGGTCATCGTAATAGCCATCCACATTGAGCAGGCCGACCGGATGGCGGTGCTGGCCCAGCTGTCCCCAGGTCCAGATCTCGAACAATTCCTCCATCGTCCCGATACCACCGGGCAGCGCGATGAACCCCTGGGAGAGCTTGACCATCTTGGCCTTGCGCGCGTGCATGGACTGGACGACGTGAAGCTCGGACAACTCCATGTGCGCAATTTCCTTGAGCGCCATGAATTGCGGGATCACGCCAACCACCCGGCCGCCGGCATCCAGCGCCGCATCGGCGACTTCACCCATGAGGCCGACCTGGCCACCACCATAGACCACTTCGATCCCGCGCCGGGCCAGTGCCTGGCCGACCTTGCGGGCGGCGGTCACATAGACCGGTTTCTTGCCTGGATTGGAGCCACAATAAACGCAGATGGATTTCATGAAGATCAATCCCTGTTGGAACCTCACCCACATTCTCTATCCTGCTTCAGCAGGTGGAGGAATACGCAAATGAAGTTCGCACTGCTCGCGCTTGCCCTGCTGGACCCGCCGACTGCCGTCGCGGAACCGGTTCCGGCTTTCCCGGTGATCGTGCCCAGCGAAATGTGTCGAGGCTATTTCTTTGTGCCTGTGACCCGCCAGGACCGTGGCGATGACGCGGACGGCGGGACGCTCTGGTTCATCTATGATACGGGCGCCTCGACCAGTTATGTGGACCCGGACAGTGTGGCGCGGATTTCCTCGACCCCGCTCCGCAACGGCCAGCGGGCCAGTTTCCCGGAAATGAATATGGGGTCGCTGCGGGTCAGCCGCCTGCGCGCCCGCGTCCAGGACCTGGACCACCTGTCACTGGCACTGGGCCGGGAGGTCGACGGCATTCTCGCCTTCGATGCGTTCGACGACTACCTGCTGACACTGGACTATGAGCGCGATGAAATGCGGATCGAGCCCGGTGAACTCCCCCGCCCGGACCGCCAGACGGTGTTCAATGCCAGCGGGCCGGATGACCGCCCGTGGCTGCGCATTGATTTTTCCAACCGCACCCGGCGGATGCTGATCGACAGCGGCGCCGCCCTCTCCGGCTTCTCGGTCAATCATATCAACCGGTTCGAGACGATGGCCGAGCCGGTCCCCTCGGGGGCCTCCTTCCGGCTCAATCATGTCGAACGTCGCGCCTCCGCCCGGCTCAGCGAAAATGCCCGACTGGGACCGCACGAGCTGGTCACTCCGACGATCCAGTCCACGCCGGGCAGCGAACTGATCGGCGGCGAGGTCATGCGGCATTTCATCTGGACCTTTGACCAGAGAAACGAGCGCGTCCGCATCGAGCGGATCGAACCGGACGCGCCCATCACATTCGAGCCCGTCATCAGCCATGGCATGGTATTTCGTCCGGAAGCCAACGGATTCCGCGTCGCGGACGTCATCGCCAACACGCCGGCGGCACAGGTCGATATCCGCGAAGGTGACCTGGTCACCCACTTCCATGGCACGCCTGTGGCGGAGCGCGGGTGCAATCCGCCGATCGAGGATCATTTGCCGATCACCCTGGAGCGCGACGGTGAGGTGATGGAACGCGTGCTCGATATGTTCGCGATCGTGGACTAGCGGATACGCGCGGCCAGCGCGGCGAACGCATCGATGACCTTGCCCGGTGGCATGTCATAAAGCTTGGCGCCCACGGTGACCTCGATGGCGGGCCGCGCCTGACCGGGCAACGACCAGCACCGCGAGAACAGCCAGATGGCGTGTTCGCGGGCGATGGCATCACGCGCCGCCTCCAGTGCATCCGCAGACACATCGGCTTCAACGTGAAAGAGATTGGTCTGGACCGGAGCGGGCTGGACCCGCAGCCCACCAATCGCATCAATCGCCTCTCCCAGTTCCCGCGCCCGCGCAACCAGGGCCGGCATGAGGTCAATCTGTTGATCCAGCAAGCGCATGGCATCGGCGATATTCGGCCAGGCCATCGGCAACATGCCGCCCAGGCGGGCCCGCCAGATACGCGCCTGGGCAATGAATGCGGCATCACCGGCGAGCACCGCCCCGCCAATGGCACCGATATCCTTGTAGAGCGAGACATAGACCGAGGCGAACCCCGCGCAGATTTCGGCATAGCTTCGATTGTCGAAATACGGCCGCGTCGACCACAGGCGGGCCCCGTCCATGTGCAGGGGAAGGTCCAGCGCGGCCGCCCGCGCCTTGAGGGCGTCGAGGACACCCCAGCGCGGCAACAGGCCTCCGTTATGACGCTGCCCCAGCTCGATCATGGCGCAGCCGACATCCACAGGCAGGTCGCTCGCGGTGACCACCTTGTCCCATTCAGCGATTTCCACCGGCTGCAGACCATGCACATACCGCGCACCGTCCTGCTCGTGCAGCAAAAGGTGAGAGCTGGGGTGCAGGGCCAGGCGATAATTTCCCCGTGCTTCACAGTGCAGGCGCGCGGCCAGGGCTTGTGCCAGGGTCCCCGACGGCATCCATACGGCAGCCTCCTTGCCCGTAAGCTCGGCTATCCGGGCTTCCAGGGCATCCGCCGTCGGGCCGCCTGCATAGATTTCCCAACCGGCGCCCTGCCCCTCCATCCAGTCGGCAATCGCTCGCAAGCGTTCAGCCGGGGTTTCCGGTCGGTGAAACGGGAAACCGAGATCGTGTTCACAGGAGGCCCTGAGCGTTGCGTCCATGTCAGGCCAGCCCGGCCTGGCTGGCTGCGGTCCAGCCCACCCGAACCTCGTCAGCGTGCTCGATGACCGGTCGCTTGACCAGGGTCGGATTGTCCGCCAGCACCGCCGCCGCATCGGTTTCGACCCGGGCGCGCTGCGCCTCGTCGAGACCGCGCCAGGTCGTCGAGCGGGTATTGACCAGGGCCTTGGCGCCGACGGCTTCCAGCCAGACCGGCACCTTGCTCGCGAGGTCAGCCTCACTGCGGATATCAACGAAGGTATAGGCAGTGCCTGCGGCATCCATCGCCTTCATGGCTTTCTTGCAGGTATCGCAATTCTTCAACCCGTACAGCGTGGTCATTTGGCACCTCATCCGGAATCACACGCCCGATTTAGGGCCCATCCGCACAGCCTAACAAGTGCGCGCGCGTGTTCGTCGCACCACAAAAGCCGGCCCGCATACACGCCTGAAGAGTCTGTGATTGCAGGTCGCGACCTGATCCAGTTTACTCGGCGCCGTGTTGCCACCGGGCCAAGGGGTGGCACGGCAACACACGGCTAGAGGGGGCCTTGATGGGGGAAAGTGTTCAGCGCACCAGCGCTGGTGCGTGCATGTCTGCCGTGCTGACAGCGATCATAGTGTGGCTGGCACCGGCTGCGCTGGCGTCCGATGCGGAAGACGGTGTGACAGAGCGGCGTATCGGCGTCTTCGGGGACAGCCTGGCGGATGGTATCTGGATCGGTCTGCAGCGTGGCCTGCGCAGTGATGACCGGGCTGGCGAGATCGTGCAGCTGAGCGAGGTCGCCACCGGCCTGACCAATTATGTCTACCGCGATATCAGCGAAAAGACCCGTGACCAGCTGCGCGAAGACCAGTTCGATACAGCCGTCGTGCTGTTCGGCTCGAACGATATCCAGGGCATTCGGACGGATCGGGGCGTCTTCCGTTTTCGCAGCGACGAGTGGGAAACGGTCTATCGCGAACGGGTTCGCGATATCGTCACCCAGATCCAGGACAGCGGTGCCGAGGTGTTCTGGGTCGGCCTGCCGGTCATGCGCTCAACCGGCTACAATGCCAACACGATCTATCTCAACGCCATCTTCCAGGAAGAGGTCGAAGCCCTGGGTGCGGTCTATGTCGACAC
>JAYZXG010000334.1:0-3988 GCA_036141435.1 Pseudomonadota bacterium
CTCACTGAAGTTCAGAGCGCTGTGCTGACAGATGAAGCGGCCGGCCGGGACATGCTGGTCTCTGCCCAGACGGGTTCGGGCAAGACGGTCGCCTTTGGCCTTGCCATGGCGCCGCAACTGCTGGACGGCAAGGACCAGTTCGATTTCGCCGGCTCCCCGCTGGCTCTGGTCATCGCCCCCACGCGTGAGCTCGCCCTGCAGGTCCAGCGCGAACTGCAATGGCTGTACGGCGAAGCCAAGGCCCGCATCGCCTCGTGTGTCGGCGGCATGGATCCGCGTTCGGAACGCAAGGCGCTGGAGCGAGGCTGTCACATCGTCGTGGGGACGCCGGGCCGTCTGCGCGACCATATCGAGCGCGGCGCCCTGGACCTGTCTGATGCCCGCGCTGTGGTGCTGGACGAAGCCGACGAGATGCTCGATTTCGGTTTCGAGGAAGACCTGGAATTCATCCTCAACCAGTCTCCCGATGGCCGCCGGACCCTGCTTTTCTCAGCCACCGTCCCGCACGGCATCGCCCGTCTTGCCAAGAAATACCAGAACGACGCCATGCGTCTGGAAACCGCTGGCGAGAAGGAACAGCACGGCGACATTTCCTACCAGGTGATGACGGTTCAGGCGCCCGATCGCGAGAACGCCATCGTCAACATCCTTCGCTTCAATGACGCCCAGCGTGCCATCGTTTTCTGCGCGACACGCGAAGGTGTCAGTCGTCTGGCCAGCAAGCTGGGCAATCGCGGATTCTCCGCTGTCGCCCTGTCTGGTGAGCTAAGCCAGAAAGAGCGCAGCCACGCCCTTCAGGCCATGCGTGACGGCCGGGCGCGGGTGTGTATCGCCACCGATGTTGCCGCGCGGGGCATCGACCTGCCGGGCCTTGAACTGGTGATCCACGCGGATCTGCCGACCAATGCCGAAACCCTGAAACACCGCTCCGGTCGCACCGGACGCGCGGGCAACAAAGGCATTTGCGCCCTGATCGTACCGTACAGCCGGACCGGTCGCGCGCGCGCCCTGCTGCGCAATGGCGGCATCGAAGCCGACTGGATCGCACCACCCAGCGCTGAAGCCATCCTGGAAAAGGATCGCGCACGGATCCTGGCGGATGCTGCCCTGACCGACGAGGTCCAGCCTGAACTGCTCGAGGATGCCAAACAGCTTCTCGAGAGCTTCGGCGCCGAGCAGATCGCCGCCGCCTTCATCCGCTCGCAGATGAAGGGCATGCCGGCTCCCGAAGAACTGATGGCCGCGCCGCAGCCCAAGACCAAGTCCGAGCGCGACAACTTCCAGCACGGCGGCTGGTTCAAGCTGAACACCGGTCGCAAGCATGGTGCGGAACCGCGCTGGCTGCTGCCCCTGGTCTGCCGGGCCGGTGATGTGACCAAGCGCGAAATCGGCTCGATCCGTATTCGAGAGGAAGACAGCTGGGTCGAGATCTCCGCCAAGGGGCTGGACCAGTTCAAGGCTGGCCTGGAAGCCTCTGGCGGCGGTGAAAAGAACGTCCGCATCGTGCAGACCGATGAAGAGCCTCCGGCGCGCGAGAAACGCCCCTTCCAGGAACGCCCGCGCCGGGACCACGATGGCGAGGGAGAGCGCGGAGAGCGTCGCGAACGCCCCTTCCGGGACAAGCGCGACCGGCCAGACCGCGATGACCGCCGCCGCGATAATCGCGACCGCAAGAACTGGAATGACCGTCCGCGTCCGGATCGCGACCACGACCGTCATGACGACAAGCCGCGCAAACCGAGGCCACCCAAGCATGAGCGACCGCATGCGGATGACCGCGGCGACCGCCGCCCGGCTGACCAGGATGTTTCGCTCGACGATCTGCTGGGCGACCAGGACAGCCGACCGGCCTGGAAGGATCGTCAGGACCGCAAGCCGCGCCGGGACGCGCGTCCGACGGACGGCAAGAAACGCGATTTCAAGCCCCGTGAAGACCGGGAGCGTGGCTCGGAACGACGCTCCGACGGTCCCAAGCGTGATCTGAAGGACCCCCGCACCCCCAAGGGCAAGAAGTCCTTTGGCGCCAAGGGCGGCTCCAAGGGACCAACCGGCGGGTTCAAGAAGAAGCGCGATTTCCGTGATGGCGCTCCCGGGCCGGAAGATCGGCCGCGTCGCCGCTCGACCGGTGGACCGGGCAAGCCGGGCCCGAAAGGCGGCCCCAAGGGGGCGAGCCTTCGCAAGGCGCCACGGAAACCGCGAAGCTAGTCGCGCGATCAGCCCGGCGCGTGCTCTCGCGGGCCGGGCGGCGATGGCTGGCCCGCCTCTTCAGCCAGCCACTCTCCGACCTGCCACAGCCGATCCTGGCCGAAACACATGCGATCACCCACGCGGAAGCTGGGCACGCCCCAGTGACCGCCCGAAAAAAGGTCCTGGCGGTTCTTCTCCACCACATCGCGCCAGCCGTCAGTCTGGGTCAGCGCCTGTGCATGCGCCCACTCCACGCCCGCGCGCTTGCAGATCGTATAGAGACCCTGCGGCGTGGCGGGATCAATCCCTTCCGCCCACACGCCACGCATATAGCTGTCGAGGAAAGCCTCGCCCCGGCCGGCCTGGATTTCATCCACCAGGATAGACAGCCCGTTTTCAACGCCCTTGCCGACCGGGTCGCAGATCTTGCCGAATTCAAGTCCGAACCGGTCGGATTCCCGCGCGCAATCACGCACGATGTAGAAGCGTTTTTCCCGCGGCACCGGCAGGGATCGCATAACCATTGGCAAAACCGGCCTCAGGGTGATCTCGGCACCCCAGCGCCGCGCCATGTCAAACACGCGCATCAGCACGATATAGCTGTAGGGACTGCGCAGAGAGAAGAACATCTCGAAGGCGCCACCAACCTTTTGCTCCGTCTCCACCGGCGGTTCGAACAGGGCGGCGCCTGGCAGGGCGCCAAGGCGGCGCTCCAGGTGGACCAGCCGGTCAATGCCCCAATACCATTCGCCCTCAAACCAGATCGTCCCCGACGAATAATGCCCCAGCTTTCTGCGCAAGGACGCTCCTGCCTCGGCATCGCCCTCGATAAGTGTGGAGACACCCTCAACGCTGGCGAGCCCATGCACCCGGGCCAGTGCCTCGGCATCCCTGGCTGACCATTCGGCGAACAGTTCCGGCTCCGGCGCGGCGGACTTTTCCGGAGCTCCGACACGATAGCGGATCGTCGCCAGGCCATAACGCGCTTCAAGCTTCGGCAGCGCTTGGACCAGGAGTTCCGAATAAGGCTCCCCCGGCTCCAGGAAAACGTGCAGGGTCGGTGGCTTTCCAGTGACCTTTCGCTTCGCCAGGTGTGCGAGGCGGCCGGTATTGCGCAAGGTGGAGCTGACCAGGATTTGTGGAAACACGGTTTTCAGGTTCATGCGATTGCGGCGTCCTCTGCGATGCCTGGAACGGGAAGCCGTACCGTGCCTGACCCGCGTACGTGCTCGAGCAAGATGACCGCCTTCCCGTTTTCGTGCGGAACACCGTAGGCCGGGTAAACAGTGTTTGCCAAGCGATGCGCAATTGATCCAAATTCCCGCAGAAGGAATATTTTGAGGGCTTCATGACCAAGATCAATCTGGGCGATCCGCTCACCCTGCCCTGCGGCGCCACCCTGCCGAACCGGCTGTGCAAATCCGCGATGACGGAAGGCCTCGCCGATGATCACAATCGCGCCACCGACAAACACGCCCGACTGTACCAGGCCTGGGCCGAGGGCGGGCTGGGCCTGTCTGTCACCGGCAATGTCATGGTCGACAAACGCTATCTCGAGCGCGCGGCCAACATCGTCATTGATGGAGAGCAGTCAGACGCTCAACTGGCCGGGCTTTCGAAAATGGCGGAGGCTGGCCGCGTAGGTGGTGGCCATATCTGGATGCAGATCTCCCATGCTGGCCGCCAGTCACCCAAGGCCATCGCCACCGAGCCGGTCGCCCCGTCCGCGATCGGAGAAGTGGCCTTGCCGGGCGGCCTGTTTGCAAAACCGCGGGCACTGACGGTGGACGAAATCCAGAAT
>JAYZXG010000335.1:0-6884 GCA_036141435.1 Pseudomonadota bacterium
GTCCGGCACTTTGTATGAATATTTTTATTCAGGCAGCGACAGGGACAGCAAATGGCGATCGGCCTCGAAATTGATGAAGCCAGATCCTTGATGATCTGGACCTATTTTCCCGGTCGACAGACGGCTGAGGAATTCAGGGATCATTTTGCCACCCTGGTGGAGCTGTCAGAGCTGGTCCACAAATGCCGTCACCTCATGATCGTCTATCATCGTGGGGTCGATATCTCCGACATGGATGCGGCGGCCATGGACCGCATGCAGGCCCGCCTGGCCGAAGAGGGCCCGACCTTGTTCGGAGCCGATGGTATCTCGCACACGGCATTCGTCTGTCCGGACAAGATCAACAAGCTGGCGATCGAGCACTTCATGCATCGATCCACGGTAAAACCGCTTGGTGACTTCGAGATATTCGATACCCGGGACGAGGCAGACGCCTGGCTGGCAACGCTGGGCTGAACAGCTGCACGTCCTTAAAAAAAAGGGCGGCCGGTGGCCGCCCAGATAGTGTCCGGTGTTGTGGCTACCAGCGTTGATAGCCATCAATGCGGCGCATCGACGAGATCCTGTTCTGGAAGCCATAGCGGCCGAGATCCGAGATGCTCTCGCTGTCGATGATCTCGCAGCGCCCGCGATAATTGGCGTGTTCGCAGACTTCCCAGGTCTCCCCGCGGCCGACGACGAGGCTGTCGGCGCGGTCATTGAACCCTTCATGATCCAGATTGGGCACGTCATAGGTCGCATCATAGCGGCGGCCCTCGAAATCGCGGCCGTCGAAGAGCCAGATGCCCTGCCGCGGGCGGGAGCCACGACGGTTGGAGTTGTAGTCCGGCTCGGCCGATGAGATTTCACCCGCCATACCGCCACCAATATAGGGCATGTCATCGGTTACCTGCATGCAGGCACCACCATAATTGCGGTGCTGGCAGACTCGCCAGGAGCCGCGGCCATACACCCGGATGGACCGCGCCCGGTCATTGAAGCCGGAATTGCGCAGATTATCCGTGGCACCCCTCAGGGTGATCGACTGTCCGGTAAAGTTGGGGCCGGAATACAGGACGATTTCGGACTGGCCGCGTCCGCGACGGCCCCGGCGGTCTCCGCGATCGCGGCGATCGCGTCGGTCGTCCCAGCGATCATCCCGATCGCGTCGGTCATCCCACCGGTCACGATCACGGTGATCCCTGCGATCACGGCGATCGCCGTGGCCGCTGATCAGTCGAATGGACGACATGTGGTCATTGAAGCCGCCCAGGCTGGAGCGGCTGCTGTCGGCCACGAAGCAGGATCCGCCGTAATTGGCGTGCTGGCAGAATTCCCACGTCCCGGACACGATCCGGATGGAGGAGGCGCGGTCGTTGAAGCCGCGACGGTCGAGATTGGGGACGTCGCCGGTGACCCGCATGCTGCGTCCCTGGTAGTTACCGTGCTCGTACACGATGATTTCCTGCGCGACGGCGCTGGCGGTCTGGGCGGCCGCCAGAAGTGCACCACTGATCAAGAAACGCATGACACTCATCTCAAGTCCCTCTCTGACAATTCCCGGCCACTATGACGGGGCGTAGCTGAACGCATTCGGACGCCGGCCTTCATCCTGTGTTCACGAAGCGCAAGCGCTTTGGCATTGCGCCTGTCACCGGGCCGCGTCATCCTGATCGCGGATTGGGGAGGTCGAGATGCGGTTATTGCTTTGTGCCCTGGCGCTGGGCATTGCGGGATGCCAGCCACCGGAACAGCCCGATTGCGGGGCGGAGTGCGCTGAGTCAGCAGACGACGCAGGCCGAGCAGACACGGCCGAAAACATGGCGACTGACCCGCCGGACTTTGCCGGGGTGCCGGACTGGCGGCCGGTTGACCCGGAGAATGTGCTGGTCCTTGAAACCCGCACCGGCACGGTCTTTGTCGAACTCGCGGAGCGGTTCGCACCTGCTCACACGGCCCGCATGCGCCAGGCCGCACGTGACGCGTTCTTTGATGGCCGCGAATTTTATCGCGTTATCGACGGGTTTGTCGTCCAGGGCGGCCGGGGCGAAGAGGAGGGCGCAGAGACCCTGCCTCAATATCCGCCCCTGCAGGCCGAACTCTCCGTCGCCTCGGAGACCGTGCAGTTCACCGCGATGCAGGACCCGGATCTGTATGCGCGTGAGGTGGGACATGTGGACGGGTTTGCGGCGGGTCGCGACGACCGCGAGACCTGGCTGCTGCATTGCCCGGGCAGCATGGCGCTGGCCAGGGACAATGCTGCCGACAGCGGCGATGTGGAGTTCTACATCGTCATTGGTCATGCCCCGCGATATCTCGACCGCAATACCACCGTCTTCGGTCGGGTGATCGAGGGCATGCAGCACGTTCAGGCGGTTCGTCGCGGCGACCCGGCCGTCAATTCCGGCGTAATCGCAGACCCGGACGCCCGCGACCCCATTGTTTCGATGCGGGTGCTGGCTGATCTCGACCCTGCAGAGCGCCCGGTCTTCGAGGTCATGGATACGCGTGGCGCGGCGTTCCACGCGGCAAAGACGGCCTCGCGTCATCGCACCCATGAATGGTTCATTCATACCCCGCCTGCGGTCATCGAAGCCTGTCGCATGCCGGCACCGGTTCGGCGGGTGTCTGCGGACTAGGCCCAGTCCCGTCGGGCCAGCCAGACAATGCCCAGTGCATAGACCAGAACACCGCCGCCCAGCCCGTAGGCGAGGGCAAGGTTGGCGCGCTCGGGATCGCTGGCGAGAATGTTCACCGGCATGAGCCAGGGGAAGTAGAGACCCCATTTCGAACTGGTGGCGGCGACGGCAACGAACGTGCCGCCGATCCCGACGGAAACCGCGACGGCAAAGCTCCGGAAGCGCGTCGCGATCAGCCATTGCAACGCGGTGACGAATACGGCGGCCACATACATGCGTGCATAGAGCGACAGGGCGAGACCCCAGTCGAGCTCATCGGTCATGCGACCCGTCTCCGAGAACGGCAAACCGGCAAGCGTGGACAATATGCCCGCGGTCATCACCAGCAGGCTGACAAGGGCCAGGATCAGCTGAGCCCAGATCGCCTTGGCCAGGAAGACCTGCCATTTCGGGCGTGGCAGCGCGAGCGTGTGCGACCAGGTATTGGGCGCGTGTTCCAGCTGTGCCTGCAGGGCGGTGAGGCCAATGGCACTCATCGGCAGCAGGAAGAAGCCCCAGATCGCCGATCCGCTCATGATCTGCATCTGCCACATGTCCGGACCATTGTCGGAGGCCGTCACCAGGAAACCCAGAGCGAAGACCATCAGGGGCGGAGTGGCCGCGACCAGCAGCACGAGTGATCGGCGCAGTTTGAGCGCTTCCGCTTGCAGCAGGGATATCATGACTCCTCGCCCTCCCGATCATGGGCCATCTGCAGGAAGATCTCCTCCAGTCCGGCCTTGCTCAGCCGCAGTTCATGGACATCGATACCGGCCTCGACGAGGGTCCGGTTCAGCCCGGCGACTGTGTCCGGACCGATCTCGCTGGCGTGGGTGAGCTGCAGGGTCTCGTCGCGTACGGCGACGTCAAAACCGGCGTTCTCCAGGAGGTTCACGGCTTCTTGACGAGGGCTCGCCTTGATCAGGATCGAGGCAGGCTGCAGGGCGGCCAGCGCATCGAGTGATCCGGAAAACAGGGTGCTGCCCTTGCGCATCAGCGATACATGCGTGGCCGTCTGCTCGACTTCCGAAAGCAGGTGGCTGGACATGAACACCGTCGTGTTCTCACGCGCGGGCAGGGCCTTGATCAGACTGCGCATGTCCCGGATGCCCGCCGGATCGAGCCCGTTGGAAGGCTCGTCGAGAATCAGCAGGCGAGGTTGGCCCAGCAGGGCGCGCGCAATGCCGATACGCTGGCGCATGCCCAGCGAGTACTGGCCGACACGGCGATCTGCGGCCTCCCGCATCTCGGTGACCTCCAGCACCCGGTCAATTTCGGCCCGGTCGTGGTTCAGAACGCGCGCTGTCAGCGCCAGGTTTTCCCGGCCGGTCAGGTTTGGAAACAGGGCGGGGGTCTCGACGACCGCGCCGACACTGGCCAGGGCTCGCGTGCGGTGCTTGCTCAGGTCATGGCCGGCAATACGCACGCGTCCCGCATCATTCCGGATCAGGCCCAGGATACAGCGAATGGCGGTGGTCTTGCCCGCCCCATTCGGGCCGAGAAACGCGTAGATGCTTCCCGGCGGGACGCTAAGCGACACGTCCCGGAGCGCCTGTACGGACCCAAAACTTCGAGACAGCTTGTCGATTTCTAGGGGAAGGGGGGTGGACATACACAAACCTCTGGCAGGGCCTGCATGCTGCCTGGATGCGGATCGCCAACAAGGGGAATATGCGGGATCTGTGTCCCCCCCCTTGCGGTTTTCATTGACCAATTCGGGCGGAACGGTCGAATATCGGCGCATCTAGGGCAGGGAAATCGAGAGATCATGATGAAGCTGCGTCTGCTTAGCGCTGCTGCCGCCCTCGCGTTGGCAGCCTGTTCTCCCAGTGAAAATGTCACCGATACGGATCCGGCGGCCTCCGGCGATGGTGTGCCCATGGACGGCATGGCGCAAACTGTTGCGGTGCCCGGGGATGATGCCCTGCGCGAAGCGATCCGGGGCGATTATTCTGCTCATATCGGCGCCTTGTACGAGCATTTCCACGCCAATCCGGAACTCTCCTTCATGGAGACCCAGACCGCTGCGCGCCTGGCAGAAGAGATGCGCGCCGCGGGCTTTGAGGTCACCGAGGGTGTCGGTCGCACGGGCATTGTCGGCGTCCTGCGCAATGGCGAGGGCCCGACCCTGACGCTGCGCGCTGACATGGACGCGCTGCCGATGCAGGAAAATACCGACGTGTCCTATGCGTCCACCGTGATTGGACAGGACCGTATCGGACAGGAATTCCCGGTCATGCATGCCTGTGCACACGATACGCACATGGCCGCGCTGATTGGTGCCGCCCGGCAACTGGCCGAGCGTACGGATGAATGGTCCGGAACACTGGTTCTGATCGGCCAGCCGGCCGAGGAATTGGGACTGGGCGCTGTCGCCATGCTCGATGATGGCCTGTACGAGCGCTTCCCGCTGCCGGACTTCAACCTGTCCTTCCACACGTTCGCGTCGACCCCGGTGGGCGACATCACCTATCACCCCGGTTATGCCATGGCGAATGTCGACTCGGTCGATATCTACGTCCAGGGACGCGGCGGTCATGGGGCCTATCCGCATACCACCAAGGACCCGATCTACCTGGCGTCGCAGATTGTTGTGGCCTTGCAGGGACTGGTGTCCCGCGAGCTCAACCCGCTGGAGCCGGGCGTTGTTACGGTGGGGGCGTTCCACGCCGGTACCAAGCACAACATTATCGGGCCGGAGGCGCATCTGCAGCTGACCGTGCGCTCCTATTCCGATGAGGTGCGGGCGCAATTGCTCGACGGCATCCAGCGCATCGCCGCCGCCCAGGCCGCCTCCTACGGCCTGGAGCCGGACGAATACCCGCGCGTCGAGATTGAACAGACCTATACGCCATCGCTGTACAATGACCCTGTACTGGCGGCACGCGCCGTGTCGGTCATGCGCTCGCGGTTTGGCAGTGACCATGTGCGCGAGGTCCCGCCGATCATGGGCGGTGAAGACTATTCCCAGTATCACCGGACCGAACACCAGGTGCCGACCTTCATGTTCTGGGTGGGCGGTACCACCCAGCAGCGGCTCGAGGAATACGACGCGCGCGGCCAGTCCCGCCCGTCCAACCATACCCCGGAATTTGCTCCGGACGATCCGATGACCACCATCACCCAGGCGACTGAGGCGATGACGGCGGTCGCGCTGGATCTGCTGGCACCGACACAGGGTGCAGCGGGTGGAAACTAGGCGCGCATTCTCCGGCGCACGCTGGGAGAAAGAGGTCGGCTATTGTCGCGCCGTTCGGCGCGGCAATCATGTCTGGGTGACGGGAACGGTGTCTGTTGATGCCGAGGGCAATCCGCATGCCCCCGGCGACCCGGGCGCCCAGGCGGATCGCTGTTTCGACATCATCGAGGCCGCTCTGGAGCAGGTGGGCGCACAATTCACCGATATCATGCGCACGCGCATGTTTGTGACGGACATTTCCATGGCCGACGCGTTTGGCGAGGTGCACGGTCGCCGTTTCAAGGATCATGAGCCGGCGACGACCATGATCGAGGTGTCGCGTTTCATCGGACCGGAATATCTCATCGAGATCGAGGCCGACGCGTTTGTGGCCGGGGAGGGCTGAGGTGAGCGAATACAAACTCTATTACTGTCCGCAGACGCGCTGTCGCACAGCCTTGTGGATGCTGGAAGAAGTCGGCGCGCCCTACAAGCTGGTGCCGGTCAATGTGCGCGACGAGATCGAGAGCGAGGCGTTTGCCGCCATTTCACCCATGCGCAAGGTGCCGGCCCTGCAGGCGGGGGATGAGCTGATCACCGAGACCGCTGCGATCTGTCTGTACCTGGCCGATGCCCACCCGGACGCCGGTCTGGCGCCTGCGATCGGCGACGCCGGGCGAGCCAGTCTGATCCGCTGGATGTTCTTCGGCTCTGCGGTGATGGAACCTGCCAGTTTCGACAAGGCCTCGGGGCGCGAGGCGCCCGCCGGGGCGATCGGATGGGGAAACTGGGACCGTGTCCTCAATACCTTGCAGAAGGCGCTGGACGGGCCCTCCTACCTGGTGAATGACACCTTCAGCGCTGCGGATGTCGCATTGGGGTCGACCATGGGGTTCCTCATGAATTTCAACATGATGGAAAAGGACCCGGTGTTCGTGTCCTATGTCGAGCGCCTGACATCCCGCCCGGCCTATATCAAAGCCAGTGAAATAGATGCCCGCCACGCCGAGCCGGCCTAGCGGCACACAGGAGTTTTTCCATGTCTCTCA
>JAYZXG010000336.1:0-3668 GCA_036141435.1 Pseudomonadota bacterium
CCTGCTGATCGTTCCCGCGCTGGTCTTCAGCTTCATTTTCGGGCCGATCGGCTTGCTGATCTACATGATCATACGGCTCGTCCGCGGTGAAGGCCTGAGCCTGGATGAAAGCCAATAGAAAAGGGCGGCGCCATCGGCACCGCCCTCTTTTTTACTGCAATCGCGGGACCGCTTACTGCATGCGCTCGACAGCCACGGCCGTGGCTTCACCGCCACCGATGCAGAGCGAGGCGACACCCTTGGTCTTGCCCTGTTTTTCCATCGCGGCCAGCAGCGTCACCATGATGCGCGCGCCAGACGCGCCGATCGGGTGACCCAGGGCGCAGGCACCGCCATTGACGTTGACCTTGTCATGGCTGAGGCCGAGTTCCTTCATGGCGATCATCGGAACGACCGCGAAGGCTTCGTTGATTTCCCACAGCTCGACGTCATCAATGGTCCAGCCGGCGCGCTCGACGGCCTTGCGCATGGCCGGAACCGGTGCGGTGGTGAAATAGGCCGGCTCGTGCGCGTGCGCGGCCGTGGACACGATCTTGGCGATCGGCTTGAGACCGCGACGCTCGGCTTCGGACTGACGCATCAGGACGAGTGCGGCGGCACCGTCAGAGATGGCTGAGGCATTGGCCGCAGTGACCGTACCGTCCTTGGAAAAGGCCGGGCGCAGGTTCGGAATCTTGTCCGGCATGGCCTTGCGCGGCAGCTCATCGGTTTCAACAGCGATCTCGCCCTTGCGGGTCTTGATGGTGACCGGCGCGATCTCGCGCTTGAAATCGCCTTCCTCGGTCGCACGCTGAGCGCGGGCCAGGGTTTCCAGCGCGTAGGCATCCTGCTGCTCACGCGTGAACTGGTACTCATTGGCGATCATGTCGGCGAAATTGCCCATCGGCGCCTTCTCATAGGCGTCCTCGAGACCATCCTGGGCCATGTGGTCCTTGACGGTATCATGGCCGTATTTGAAACCGCCGCGATGGGACGGCAGCATGTGCGGGGCCTGGGTCATGCTCTCCATGCCACCGGCGATGATGATATCGGCATCACCCGCCATGATCGCTGCACGGCCCATGATGGCGGCCTGCATGCCGGAACCACACATCTTGTTCAGCGTGGTGGCTTCGACGGATTTGGGCATGCCCGCCTTGAGTGCAGCCTGGCGGCCCGGCGCCTGGCCCTGGCCAGCCATCAGGACATTGCCCATCAGGATCTGGTCGACATCATCACCGGCAACGCCGGCTTCCTCCAGCGCGGCCTTGACGGCAACTGCGCCCAGCTCGTTGGCACTCTCGCTGGCCAGCTCGCCCAGCAGGCCACCCATGGGGGTACGGGCCATGCCCACGATGACGACGGGATCGTCCATTGCACTCATTTCAAGTCTCCTCCGGTTCGCCATTCGGCGTTAAGCTGCGCGCATGATCAAATTATGCGGCACCGCGTCAAGCCTTTTCGCAGTCGCAGCACAATCGCTGCGGACGTGGCCGAACCGTGTTCAATGGGGTCAAACACTTCTTATATCAGCGCTATTTACGCTTACGGCAGGGTATTTGGGGCTAAGTGAAAACCTGTTCAAGTTTGCGCCCACAGCTGAATGGCAGGCATTCGCCATTGTTGCAGTCGCGGCCATCATCGTCCCAAGCCTGTTCGAGGAGCTGGTCTTCCGGGTCTGGATGGGCGGAAAACAGGGCAGACTGCGGGCGGTGGCCGCCATCAGCGCCTTCGTGCTCTGGCACCCGCTGCAGGTCTGGCTCAACCTGCCCATGGCCCAGCCGCTTTTCCTGGAACCGGCCTTCCTTGCCATCACCGGCCTGCTGGGACTGGCGTGCACGATGGCATACCGGATCAGCGGCTCGGTCTGGCCGCCGGTTTTCATTCACTGGATCACGGTGATTGCCTGGAAAGGCCTAGCCGGCCCGGTCACAGGATAGGGAATCGCCCAGCGCGCAGGCCCGCTGATAGAGTTCTGCCGCGCGCCGCTCGCGACGATCGGTCGGCTGATAGCCGTCGCGACCGCGCGCATACATATCGGCCAGGACCCGACATGATATCGCGTCTGACATCGTGCAGGCCGCCTCGCAATAGGGGCGCTTGCGCATATAGCCCGGACGATTGCCATGACAGGCCGCGATATAGGAGGCCTGCGGGTCAGCGCCCGTCCTGGCCTCGACATCGGCCCGCCGCGCGCAGCCATCGCTGAAACCGGCCCGGCAGGACCGGTCCGCGTAATCCCAGGCGCGCTCCATGTCGCCAAGCTCGTAATGCTCGCTCGCCGCCTGCCAGCAGGCCATGGTGGAATTGTTCTGACAGCCGGCTTCGACCATCGGCAGGAAACGCGCACGATCGGCCCGGACCGGCGCATAAGGGTTGGGTTCCAGCCGGCGCTCGAATTTCCAGCACGACCCGTCCAGCCCGAGCGAGCAGGCATGCACATGCATGTCGACATTGCGTTGGGTCAGCCAGGACTGGCTGTCCTGCCGCATCCACAGGGAGATCGCATAGCCGCACGCCCACTTGTCGCCGGCATCACAATTGGCCAGGTGTTCCTGCAGGCGCTCCTCGACGTCGTAATACTGGCCCTCAGCCGGCAGAGCCAGGACCAGAAACGCGAACAGCGCCAGAAGATTACGGATCATTCCCTTCATGGCGCGCAGGATAGCGCAGGCCGTCACCCGATCAAGGTGATTGCAGATCCGGAACGTGCCTTGCCCGCGGTCGAGGCGATCCAGCCGCCGCCGAGCACGCGATCTTCATCATCCGGGGAGTAGAAGACACAGGCCTGGCCCGGTGCGACACCTTCCTCGCCCTCTGCGAGAACGACACCCACACGCTCGCCCTCCACCGACAGCGCTGCCGGAACCGGCGGGCGGGTCGAGCGGACTTTCACGCGCACGGGGGCGCCATCGGCAATGGCGTCCTCGCCCAGCCAGTTGACGTCGTTGAGCTTGATGCGATTGACGGCCAGTGCCTCACGCGGGCCGACCACGACCTGGGCCTGTTCGGCATCGAGCCGGACGACATAGAGCGGATCACCGGCGGCAATGCCCAGACCGCGGCGCTGGCCGACAGTGTAGCGGATCACGCCCTCATGGCGGCCCAGCACGCGGCCATCGACATGCACGATCTCGCCGGGACGCGAGGCACCCGGGCGGATTTTCTCGACGATGTCGACATAACGCCCTTCCGGCACAAAACAGATATCCTGACTATCCGGCTTGTCGGCCACGACCAGACCAAAGGCCTCGGCCAGCTGGCGGGTCTGGTCCTTGTTGAGATGGCCCAGCGGGAAGCGCAGGAAGTCCAGCTGTTCATGCGTGGTCGCGAACAGGAAATAGGACTGGTCCTTGCCCTTGTCCGCGGCCCGGCGAAGCTGCGCCCCGTCATCGCCCATGGCGCGCTGGATATAATGCCCCGTCGCCATGCAGGCAGCACCCAGTTCGCGCGCGGTCTTCAACAGATCGGCGAATTTCACCGTCTGGTTACAGCGCACACAGGGAATGGGCGTGAACCCGGCCAGATAGGTATCGGCAAATTCCTCGATCACCGCTTCGCGAAAACGGCTTTCATAGTCCAGCACATAGTGCGGGAAGCCACATTCCTCGGCGACGCGCTTGGCGTCATAAATGTCCTGACCCGCGCAGCAGGCACCCTTTTTCTGGATGGCCGCGCCGTGGTCATAG
>JAYZXG010000337.1:0-7145 GCA_036141435.1 Pseudomonadota bacterium
TGTCCGCCAGCTTCTTCTGGAAGAGCTGGGGTTGTGCCAGCGGCTTGCCGAACTGGTGGCGGTCCAGACCGTATTGGCGCGCAGCGTGCCAGCAGAATTCCGCAGCGCCCATCACGCCCCAGGAAATGCCGTAGCGTGCGCGGTTTAGACAGCCGAACGGGCCTTTCAGACCGGAGACATTGGGCAGCAATGCATCTTCGCTGACCTCGACATTATCCATCACGATCTCGCCGGTGATGGAGGCGCGCAGGGACAGCTTGCCGCCGATCTTGGGGGCGGAGAGGCCCTTCATGCCCTTGTCCAGGACGAAACCGCGGATCTTGCCGTCATGCGCTTCGGACTTGGCCCAGACAACGAAGACATCGGCGATCGGCGAGTTGGAGATCCACATTTTCGAACCGGTCAGGCGATAGCCGTTTTCGGTCTTGACGGCGCGGGTCTTCATGCCCGCCGGGTCAGAACCGGCATCCGGCTCGGTCAGGCCGAAACAGCCAATCCACTCACCACTGGCCAGCTTGGGCAGGTATTTGCGACGCTGCTCCTCGGAGCCATAGGCATAGATCGGATACATGACCAGCGAGGACTGGACCGACATCATGGAGCGATAGCCGCTGTCCACACGCTCGACCTCACGCGCGACCAGACCATAGGCAACATAGCCCAGGCCGGCGCCGCCATATTCTTCCGGGATGGTGCAGCCGAGCAGGCCAAGCTCACCCATTTCGCGGAAAATGGCCGGGTCGGTCACTTCGTCACGATAGGCATCGATTACGCGCGTCTGCAGCTTGTCCTGGGCATAGGCCCGGGCCGCATCGCGGACCATGCGCTCGTCCTCAGTCAGCTGGTCATCCAGGAAAAACGGGTCTTCCCAATCGAAGGATGAAAGATCCGGTGCGTCCTTGGCTTTGAGCGTGCTCATCTCGTTCATGGCGTCTACTTCGTCCTTATTCCCCAAATGCGGCCGATCGCATTTGCCACAGGTATCGGAGTCTTGGATTGCGAAAACAAGTCTTGTGTGCGGTTTGCGCTAACCCGGAAGCACAGTATGACTCGTTGCGGGGAGGGACGCCATGTCCGGACATTCGACCACCATCCTGATCACGCTGGTGTTGTACAAGCTGCTGCTGGTCGGCGTTGGCATCTGGGCGTCGCGGCGCTCGACGAGCGAGAGCGATTTCCTCGTGGCCGGTCAGGGGCTGGGCCCCTGGGTCTCCGGACTGTCCTATGCAGCCTCGACATCCTCGGCCTGGGTGCTGATCGGGTTTACCGGATTTGTGTATGCCAACGGGCTGTCCGCCCTGTGGATGATCCCGGGCATCTGGGGCGGCTACATTACCGTCTGGCTGCTGTTCGGGCCGCGCCTGCGCGCGGAAACCGAGGCCAAGGGGCATGTCACGCTGACCGATTTCCTGGTCGCGGACCTGGGCGGGCCGATGCGGCGGGCCATCGCCTGGACCGCCACCGCTTTCATCGTTTTCTGCTTCGTTTTCTACATCGCCGCCCAGTTCGGCGCTGCGGCCAATGCCTTTTCCAGCCAGTTCGAGATGGGCCGCCTTGAAGCGGTCCTAGTCGGTAGTGCCATTATTCTTGTCTATTCCCTGCTGGGCGGTTTCTGGGCCGTCAGCCTGACGGACACGATCCAGGGGGCATTGATGGCCGTCGTCGCCATTCTCCTGCCCACGGCTGCCTTCCTGGCCAGTGGCGGGTTTGGCGGTCTGGCCGAGGCCATTTCACAAACGCCGGCCAGCTATCAATCGATGACCGGCGGATTGGCCCTGCATCTCTTCCTGGGTTTCGTGCTGGGGGTCTGGGGGGTGGGCGTCGGTGCCCTTGGACAGCCGCACCTGCTGGTTCGCCTGATGGCGGTCAAGGACGAGGCCGCCCGCAGGCGCGGTTTTGCCATCGCCATGGCCTGGGCCGTGATCATCTATATCGGCATGACGACGCTGGCCCTGTCGGCTCGTGCCCTGCTGGGCGAGGGCGCAACCGGTGAGAGCCTCTTCTACCAGCTGGCTGCTGATCTCCTGCCGCCGGTCATTGCCGGTATTGTCATCGCTGCCGTTCTCTCCGCCATCATGTCGACAGTGGACTCCATTCTCTTGTCGGCCGCCGCAGCCATCTCGCACGATACGGGTCTGGCGGCGCGGCGCCCCAGGCTGGCCGTGCTGTTCGCGCGCCTGGCCATGGTGTTGATTGCGGTCATTGCCGTCTGGCTGACCCTCAGCGTGCCGGCCTCGGTCTTTTCCCGCGTCTTGTTCGCCTGGGCCGCCCTGGGGGCTGCCTTTGGTCCCATCGTCCTGGTCAAGGTGCTGGGGCGCTCTCCGTCAGCCAGTGCGGTCTGGTGGGCCATGGTCAGTGGCTTCGCCCTGACCGTCTTCTTCAATGCTCTTGGCCAGATGCCTGAACAGTCGGGGCTGGTGGAAATGCTGCGCCAGTTGGCGATCCTGCCGGGCGATCCGTTCGAACGGGTTTTCCCGTGGGTTCCGGCCCTGGCGATCCTTGTCCTGGGAAGCCGAAAGGCTCCCGTGACACACGACACTGAGGTGGCACAATGAAGCCCGTCCAGCCGATCCTCGCCGCAGCCGGTCTGGCCGTGCTGGGCGCGTGCAGTGGGCCATCGTCTGCGCCGCAGGCTCCGTATACTGACGTCGTTCTGGCGACCGAGCGCGGGGAGATCGTCATCCGGCTGGATCGGGGGGCTGCGCCGCAATCCTCCGCTGCTTTCCTGTCATGGGTCGAAGAGGGTCGGTATATCGCCCGGACCTCCGGGTTTTATCGCATCGTCTCGCACGCGAATGATAATGGGGCGCCCTCGATCAATATCGTGCAGGGCGGGCTGATCGACGTGCCGGAGAGCGTCGAGGGCGTTGCCCACGAATCATCCGAACAGACCGGGCTGCGCAATATCGCCGGATCGGTTGCGCTGGCGCGCGGCGAGATCGATACGGCCAGCCCGGCGTATTTCTTTGTGAATGTCACCGATAATCCGGGGCTGGATCATGGCCAGCTCCGCAATCCGGATGGTCAGGGTTTCGCGGTGTTCGGGCATGTGGTGGAGGGCATGGAGATCATCCTGGCCATTCATCACACGCCTGCCAGCGCACAGGCCGAGGACGCCTATATGGCCGGACAGATGCTGGCCGATCCGGTGCGCTTCACAGCCAGTCTGCGCGAGTGAAAACAGCCTGATCATACAATATGACGGGATAGGAACTCTGCCGGAAGAAATTGGTTAGCAGGCGTTAACTTTTGACGCCCAGCGTGCGCCTCTGAACTCAAAGAGGTGGCGTTATGACACAACTCGATTCCCGGCTCTCATTTCTTCGCTATACGCGCCACGACAGCGATCAGATCGATCGCGTTGGATCGGTTCTGTCTGACGCCTTGCCCGAGATTCTGGACGGGTTTTACGATCATATCCTGCAATGGCCCGAGATCGCCGAAATGTTTCAGGGCGAAGGCGTGCGCCAGCACGCCCAGGCGAAGCAGGCAGAGCATTGGCAACGCATCGCCGCGGGCCAGCTCGACGAGACCTATCTGGAATCGGTGGATCGGATTGGTGCAGCGCATGCGACGCTCGATTTGCCACCGCAATGGTATTTCGGGGGCTATGCAGCAATCGTCACCGGTCTCGTGGATGCTCTGGTGGATCGGGAGCTGGGGCAGGGGCCGCTGTTTTCGGCTGGCCGCCGCCTGCAGTTGAAGGCGTCTTTGGCGGCGCTGATCAAGCTGGTGATGCTGGATATCGACCTGGTGATCAGCAACATATCGGACCGCGAGCGCGCGGCGCAGGATGATGAGCGCAAGGCCAAGGCCGAAGAGTTTGAAAGTTCGATCGGATCGGTTGCGGGCATCCTGGCTGAGTCAGCCGGTGTGCTGGGCTCTGCGGCTGACGGGCTGGAAACCCAGTCCTCGGAATCCATGGACCGCTCATCGCTCGTCGCCAAGGCGGCTGAACAGGTTTCGGAGACGGCCCAGAGCGTTGCTCACGCATCGGAACAGCTGACCGCAGCCATCCACGAAATCTCCAACAAGTCGTCGGAAGCTGCACGCATCGGCGGCGAGGCGGCGCAAACGGCGAAGGTGGCGTCCAGCACCATCCAGGACCTGTCAGAGACGGCATCGCGCATTGGCGAGGTGACGCGACTGATCGACGATATTGCCGAGCAGACCAACCTCCTGGCTCTGAATGCCACCATCGAGGCGGCCCGTGCAGGCGAGGCGGGCAAGGGCTTTGCTGTCGTGGCCACGGAAGTGAAACAGCTGGCCGAGCAAACCGCCCGGGCGACCACGGATATCAACAAGCAGATCAACAGCATGCAGGGCGTTGTCGCGAATGCTGTGGAGTCCATCCAGAATGTGACGTCATCGATTGATGCGGTGGAAGCCGCCTCAACCTCGATCAGTGCCGCTGTGGAAGAGCAAACGGCGGCAACCCAGGAAATCAGTCGCACCACCGGTCACACCGCCGAGAATGCACGCCAGGTCTCGAGCGCCAATGCCGAGGTTCTCCAGGCGGTCAGCTCGACCCGGGATCATGCCGGTGAGGTCGTCAGCGTGTCCGGACAGTTGAGCGATCAGGCGGAAATGCTGCGTGAAAAGGCCCGGGTCTTCCTGCGCGCCATGCTGGAAGACGCCGCCTGACGCAGCACATGCGACAAGCCGACCGCTTGACCTTGGGCTCGGATCGTAACAAGTCCGGGCCATGATTGCAGAACTCGGCCAGTTTCTTCTCATTCTCGTCCTGTGCGTCGCAGTGCTGCAGGCCGGGCTTTCCGCAGCGGGACTTTATCTCAAGGATCCCGCAGTTTTCGGTTTTGCGCGGGCAGGGGCCCTGGTGCAATTCGCCCTGACGCTGGGCGCGTTCGGCGCACTGACCTGGCTGTTCGCCGTGTCCGATTTCAGCACGCTGGTGGTCGCGGAGAATTCCCACACGGACAAGCCCCTGATCTACAAGCTCACCGGGGTGTGGGGAAATCATGAGGGCTCCATGCTGTTGTGGACCCTGATGCTGACCGGATATACGGCCGCTCTCGCCTGGTCGAGCAAGGCGGTGGCGCCGCGGCTGATCACGCTGACCTTCGCGGTCCAGAGCGCGATAACGGCGATGTTCGCCGCCTTCCTCCTGTTCACATCCAACCCGTTTGCCCGCCTCTGGCCAGCGCCGGCTGACGGTCGTGACCTGAACCCGCTCCTGCAGGACCCGGGTTTGGCGTCGCATCCGCCCATGCTCTATGCGGGTTATGTCGGGTTTTCGATTACGTTCGCCTTTGCCGTGGCCGCGCTGATCGAGGGCCGGGCGGACGCGCGCTGGGCGCGTATTGTCCGACCCTGGGCGCTGACCGCCTGGACCTTCCTGACTATCGGTATCGCGCTGGGTGCAAGCTGGGCCTATTACGAGCTGGGCTGGGGCGGCTGGTGGGCCTGGGACCCGGTGGAAAATGCATCCCTGCTGCCGTGGCTGGCCGGTACCGCATTCATCCATTCACTCCGCGTGATGGAGAAGCGCGACACGCTCAAGGCCTGGACGATCCTGCTGGCTTTGTTCACGTTTTCGCTCAGCCTTGCGGGAACCTTCCTGGTACGATCGGGCGTTTTGACCTCGGTACACGCGTTCGCCGTCGATCCGCAGCGCGGCGTGTTCATCCTGGCCATCCTGCTCGCACTGATCGGCGGGGCCCTGACGCTCTACGGCCTGCGGGCCCAGACATTGCGCCCCACAGGGACCTTCGCCATGCTCAGCCGGGAGAGCAGCCTGCTGGTCAACAATATCTTCTTCGCCGCCGCCATCGGCCTGGTGTTCTACGGCACTTTCTATCCGCTGTTCGTCACCACGGTCAGCGACGAGACCCTGACCATCGGGGCGCCGTTCTACAACGCAACTTTCAATCCGCTGATGGGCGTTCTGTTCCTTGCCGTTCCGCTGAGTGGTCTGATGGCCTGGAAGCGCGCAAAGCTGGGACACGTGCTCAAAACGCTTTCACCTGCGGTTATTGCCGCCCTGGCGGCTGGCGTGATTGCCGCCTGGATGGCCAATGCGCAGCCTGTCACCAGTGCGCTCGGTGTCGGTTTGGGTATCTGGGTCGGCGCCGGCGTGCTGTCCGATCTGCGCTCACGCATCAAGCTGTTCGAGATCGATTTCGGAGCCAGCCTGCGGCGTGCCGCGGGTCTGCCCCTGGGTATCTGGGGCATGCTGGTGTCGCATCTCGGCCTCGCCGTCCTGATCATCGCGATCACCGGCGTTTCGGTATGGAAACAGGAAACACGTGCATTCCTGTCGCCTGGCGACTCGCTGGAACTGAGCGGTCACATTGTCCAGCTGACGGATGTGGTGCGCCAGGATGAGGGCAATTTCAACGCTGCGGTTGGTCGCTTCCATGTGACGCGTCCGGGCGGCAGCGAGCATGATGTAGTCGCCTCGCGACGCTTCTATCCGGTGCGCGGCATGTACACGACCGAGAGCGGGATCGATGCAAACTTCGCTGGCGATGTCTATGTAACCATTGGTGATCTCGTCGAAGGGCGCGGATGGCCGGTGCATGTCTATCTCTATCCGTTGGCCATCTGGCTCTGGATCGGTTCAACCATTCTTGCCCTTGGCGGCGTGCTGGCCATTCTGGATCGCGGGCGGCGTAGCCTGTCTTCACGCAAACAGCGTTCCGGAGCGTCCGCATGAACCGTGTCATTGCCTTCATTCCACTGATCGCGTTTGCCGCCATGGCTGTCTATTTCTGGATGGGCTTGCGCCAGGATCCGAGTGAGATTCCCTCACAGCTTATCGACGAGGGCGTACCCGCTTTCGACCTGCCGGCCATCGAGGGGTTTGACCAGGGGCTGAGCCATGAGGATATCCAGGGCGAAGTCGTGCTGTTGAACTTCTTCGGCTCATGGTGTCCGCCCTGTCTGATCGAACATCCGATGCTCATGCAGATCGCCCGTTCAGGCGAGGTGCCGATCTATGCCATCGACTGGAAGGATGAGCCCGGCGCCGGCGCGGCCTGGCTCGAGCGCCATGGTAATCCGTTCGTGCGTATCGGCGACGATCAATCCGGCCGGACGGCGATTGATTTCGGTGTGACCGGTGCGCCGGAAACCTTCCTGATCGATCGCAATGGACGGGTGCGTTATCGCCATGTCGGTGTCAT
>JAYZXG010000338.1:0-4732 GCA_036141435.1 Pseudomonadota bacterium
GACGGACGCCTATATGATGGAAGGCCTTGCCAGTGCCTCGGGCAATCGGTTGCGCTCTGAGCTCGTCGAGCGCGATCATATCCTGAACCGCCTGGACCAGGGTGATGTGGCAGCGCTTCTGCTGACCCAGACGCACTACAAGACCGGCGCGCTCTGGGATATGGCGGATGTAACCCGGCGCGCGCATGCTGCCGGTGCCCTCATCATCTGGGACCTCAGCCACTCCGCGGCCGCATTGCCCGTGGAACTGGACGCCTGCGAGGCCGATTTCGCGGTTGGTTGCGGGTATAAATATCTCAATGGCGGCCCCGGTGCGCCGGCCTTCATCTATGTTGCCCAGCGACATCAGGACCAGGTCATGCCCGCCCTTTCCGGCTGGATGGGGCATGCCGCTCCCTTCGCCTTTGATGACCACTATGATGCCGGCCAGGGCATTGACCGCTTCCTGTGCGGAACGCCCGGCATTCTCGGCATGTGCGCGCTGGAAGTCGGCCTGGATATCTTCCAGGAAGTGGACATGGCGGTCGTCCGCAAGAAATCCCAGCAACTGGGTGATCTGTTTATTCGCTTGGTTGAGGACCATACTTCCGGTTTCGAGCTGGCCTCACCGCGCGATGCGGCGCACCGGGGAAGCCAGGTCTCGATCCGGCACAAGGACGGCTATGCCATCATGCAAGCGCTGATCGAGCGCGGTGTCATCGGAGACTTCCGGGCGCCCGACATCCTGCGTTTCGGCTTCACCCCCCTCTATACCCGCTATCTGGATGTGTGGACTGCGGTGTCAGAGCTGGCGGACATCATGAACTCCAATGCGTGGCAGAACGAAAAGTACGCCGTCCGCGCCGCAGTGACCTAGGAGACGCCAATGAGCCCTGTTTCCACCCAGCGATCCGGTACAGTGCTGATCATCACCATCGATCATCCGCCTGTAAACGCGCTGTCCCACGCCGTTCGGGCAGGCATCGTGCAGGCTCTGGAGTCTGCGCCGGCCAATACCAGCGCCGCCGTGCTGCAATGCGCCGGGCGCACCTTTTTTTCCGGTGCAGACATCTCTGAATTCGGCAAGCCGCCTCAGGCGCCCAGCCTCTCCGAGGCCATCGAGGCGCTCGAAAACGCGCCCTTCCCGGTCGTCGCCGCCATCCATGGCCAGGCCCTGGGCGGGGGGCTGGAAATCGCGCTGGGGTGTGATTTCCGCGTCATGGACGCCAAGGCCAGGGTCGGCCTTCCCGAAGTCACCCTGGGCCTGATTCCCGGCGCCGGTGGCACCCAGCGTCTGCCCCGCGTCGCTGGCATGGCCCTGGCACTGGAAATGGCCAGCCAGGGCAAACCGATTTCAGCAGCGAAAGCGCTGGACGCCGGTATCGCCGACGCTGTCACCGAGAGCGACATCGCTGCGGCCGCCCTCGCCTTCGCCGTCGGCAAGTCGCGCACAGACAAGCGCTCGACAGGCGCACTGCCCAACCCCGAAACAGATCACGCCGCCATCGATCACTGGCGCGCCCATGCCGCGCGGCGACAGCGCGGCCAAAAAGCGCCCCTGGCAGCCATCGACGCTGTCGAGGCCAGTGCCACACTGGACATTGCAGCGGGACTGAAGCGCGAGCGTGAGCTCTTCCTCGAGCGCATGTCCGACACCCAGTCAGCCGCTATGCGTCACCTGTTTTTCGCCGAACGCAAATCCGCCAAGCTACCCGGGCCGAGAACCGATCCATTACCGCTGGAGCGCGCAGCCGTAATCGGCAGTGGCACAATGGGCGTGGGCATCGCGGCCTCGCTTCTGTCCGCTGGCTTGTCGGTCAGGCTGCTGGACATGTCCGACCAGGCGCTCCAGACGGGCTATAACCGCATCAAGGCCATTTTCCAGAATGATGTCGCCAAGGGCCGGCTCAGCGAGGCCGGCTGTTCACAAATCCTGGACCGGCTCACGGCCACCACACGCTATGCTGACCTGTCCGACAGCGATGTCGTCATCGAAGCCGTGTTCGAGGACATCGAGATCAAGCACAAGGTCTTTGCCCAACTGGCAGATGTGGTTGGACAAGAGGTCATTCTGGCCACCAACACGTCCTATCTGGATGTGGACGCGATTGCCGATCGCATCCCCAATCCGCAACGCGTGCTGGGTCTGCATTTCTTCTCGCCGGCTCACATCATGCGACTGCTCGAAGTGGTGCGCGGCAAGGAGACTTCCGCCGTCGTGCTGTCCAGCGCGATGCAGCTGGGCAAACGCATGCGCAAGGTCGCTGCGGTGTCGGGCGTTTGCCACGGCTTTATCGGCAATCGAATTCTGTCCTGTTATGGCCGTGAAGCCGGCCTGATGCTGCTGGAAGGCGCGTCGCCGCGCCAGGTCGACAAGGCATTGACCGATTTCGGCATGCCCATGGGCCCGTTCACCATGGGCGATATGGCCGGCCTGGATATTGGTTACATGAACCGTCAGAAACTGGATCCGGCCAGTTTTGAGCAACGCGCTTTCCTGGTCCATGACAGGCTGGTGGAAATGGACCGCAAGGGACAGAAAACCGGATCGGGTTTCTATCGCTACGCACAAGGCGACCGGACTCCGTTGGACGACGACGCGCTCGACGCGATCCTGTCCGAGATCCGGACCGAGCAGGGTGTGCAACTGCGCGCTTTTGAAGACAGCGAGATCGTGGACCGCTGCATGCTCGCCCTGATCAATGAGGGCGCGCGCATTCTCGATGAAGGCATCGCCTGGCGCGGCAGCGACATCGATGTCGTCTATGCGAACGGCTACGGATTCCCGCGCCATCGTGGCGGGCCGATGTTCCACGCAGACACCATCGGGCTCGACACGGTCCTGGCAGGTATTCGGGAAAACGCGGACCGCTTCGGGCCGCGCTGGTGGACACCGTCAGACCTGCTGGTCGATCTCGCAGAAAACGGCGGCCGTCTGTCCGCGCATGAAAACCAGACGGGAGACCTGTCATGAAGATTGCGTGCCTGGGCGGTGGCCCCGCCGGTCTGTATTTCGCGATATCCATGAAACTGCGCGACCCGGATTGCGAGATCGATGTCTATGAGCGCAACAAGCCGGGCGACACGTTTGGCTGGGGCGTGGTGTTCTCCGACCAGACGATGGAAAACCTGGAAGGCAATGACCCGACCAGCGCGGCAGCCATCGCGGACAGCCTGGCCCATTGGGACGATATCGATGTGCATTTTGGTGGCACGGTAGAGACGTCGACCGGCCACGGGTTTTGCGGCATCGGTCGCAAGCACCTGCTGAACATCCTGCAGGATCGCGCGCGTGCGCTGGGCGTCAATCTGCATTTCAATGTCGAGATTGATCCGGATCTGAGCGCCTTCTCCGACGCCGATATCATCATCGCGTCCGACGGGATCAATTCCAAGATCCGCAACACCTATGCAGACGTGTTCAAACCGGATGTGGAAACCCGGCAAAACAAGTTCATCTGGCTGGGTACCAACAAGGTTTTCGAGGCCTTCAGCTTCATTTTCACCGAGACTGAACATGGTTGGGTCTGGGCGCACGCCTATCGCTTTGATGACGAGACCTCGACCTTCATTGTCGAGTGCGAACCGGAGACCTGGGAGAAGCTGGGTTTTGACCAGCTCGACACGGACGAGACGTGTCGCAAGTGCGAAGCACTGTTCGCCGACTGGCTGGATGGCAATGCGCTCATGTCCAACGCCCGGCACCTGCGTGGCTCGGCCTGGCTCAACTTCCCACGCGTTCTCTGCGAGACCTGGATCCATGACAATGTGATCCTGCTCGGCGACGCCGCCCATACCGCCCATTTCTCCATCGGTTCGGGGACCAAGCTGGCCTTCGAGGACGCCATCATGCTGGCCGATGTTCTCACCTCGACGGACAAACCGCTCGCCGAGGGCCTGCACGACTACCAGGAAGCCCGAAAGGTCGAGGTGCTGAAGCTGCAGAGCGCCGCGCGCAACTCGACGGAGTGGTTCGAACATCTCGAGCGTTATCTGCGCTTTGAACCCAAACAGTTCGCGTATTCGCTGCTGACCCGGTCACAACGCATCAGCCATGAGAACCTGCGGCTGCGCGACAAGGACTGGCTGGACGGCGTCGAACGCTGGTTTGCCCGTTCTGCGACGGGGGCCGCGTCAACTGCGGCACGTCCCCCCATGTTCACACCGTTCGAGTTGCGGGACATGCGGCTGGATAACCGGGTCGTTGTGTCTCCGATGTGCATGTATTCCGCGACAGAGGGGACACCGAACGCCTTCCACACGACGCATTATGGCGCCCGGTGCCTGGGCGGAGCCGGACTGGTCTACACCGAGATGACGGATGTCAGCGCAGACGCCCGCATCACCCCGGGCTGCGCAGGCCTCTACACGGATGAACACGTCGCGGCCTGGCGTGAAATCACGGATTTCGCTCACCGTCAGACCAGCGCCAAGATGGCCATCCAGCTCAGCCATGCCGGCCGCAAGGGCTCTACACGGGTCGGGTGGGAAGGTTATGACCTGCCGCTGGAGAGCGGCAATTGGGAGATCATCGCGCCCTCTGCGATCGCCTGGTCCGAGTCCAGCCAGCAACCGCGGGAAATGACGCGCGCGGACATGGATGCCGTCAAGGCGGATTTCGTGACCGCAACCCGCCGCGCGCTCGCGGCCGGTTTCGACATGGTCGAGCTGCATTGTGCGCACGGCTACCTGATGTCCAGCTTCATCACGCCGATTTCCAATCAACGTACGGACGAATACGGCGGCTCGCTTG
>JAYZXG010000339.1:0-4081 GCA_036141435.1 Pseudomonadota bacterium
AGGCGATAAAAGCTCCGGAATTTTATTTTCTTAAACAAACCTTGGACGAATATTTACATTTTTATTCTTAACCAAATCTGTCGAAACATCCTAGGTATATGTTTTTATTAAAATTTGAATCAAAATTCAGCTGAACGCCGCTCCTGTTGGCACCCACATTGCAAAGTGCTGAGCATGTTTGAATCTAGGAGCGTGAGATGAGTTCTCGACTTTATTATATGGCGTTTCTGAGCGCGCTAGCCGTCAGCACGGCCGTCGAGGCCCAGACCGGTGCACCCGGAACACCGCAAACGCAGCCTTACGGCATGCAGCCGGGCGAAACATCACAACCTTACGCGCCGCTCACCCGCGATGAAAACGGCAATCGCATCGTCATCAACGGCCAGGTGATCGGTTCGGGCACCTCCAATCCGGCGCGCCGCTCCGGTAGCCTTGCCAGCCAGGGCGGCTCCACCCTGCCAAACTCGACACTCGGCGCCGCCGGTGTCACCGCAGTCAGCATAGGCAATAGTGTTTCGATCAATGGGACTTATGGCAGTACGATCATCATCAACCAGACCAATAACGCGTCGCAGACCGTCAATATAGGTGGTACCGGATTGGGCGGGGGAAGCTGACATGTCGCGATTGATTACACCGCTGCTGGGCGCGCTCACCCTGTCCGCCTGTGCCACGAGCATTGATCCGAACGAGCCGGTCGCCCATGTCCAGCCCCTTTCCGGAAGCCCGGTGATGGAAGTCACCAGCGATTACAGCACCGCTTTGCAGTGCCTAGCGGATTATGCCCGGGCACAACCTTACCCGGCCCCGCGCGTCGCCGTGGGACATATCTCCGACCTTACCGGGGCCGAGGACTATCTGTCGGGACGTCGTCTGACGCAGGGCGCGACGCTGATGGCGATCACCGCGACCTCAGAAGCCGGCATGCGCCTGGTTGAACGTTTCGACATGGGCGTGGTCCAGGTCGAACTGGACTATGCCCAGAGCGGTCTGCTGCGCGATGCGCCGAACGTCCTGCGGACGGTTCAACAGGGCCAGATGGAGGGCGCGGACCTCTACCTTGTCGGTGGCATTACCGAGTTCAATCCGAATATCCGCTCCAGCGGCACCAATGCCTTCGCCAATACCAGCGGTGAAACCGGTGGCGCCCTGGCCGTCGGCGGAAGCGACTATGTCGTGGATGTCGGCATCGACCTGCGACTGATCGATGTTCGCTCGACCGAAGTTCTCGCCGTTCGCTCACTGCGCAAGCAGATCCGCGGCCGGGAGGTTGAAGCCGGCGTATACGCGTTCCTCGATGGCACCGTCCTGGATATCGGTGGCGGCGAACGCGCACTGGAACCGGTTCAAACTGCCGTCCGCAGCATGATCGACCGTGCGGTCTTTGAATTCATGGGCATGCTGTACGACCTGGAGTCGGGGTCCTGTGTGGACGGTCAGCCCGCCATCGCCATCCAGCGCCAGGCAGCGACGCCGGCGCCTGCCGCACTGCCCGCTTCCCAGCCGCAACAAGTCGCCAACAATGAAGCACCAGTCCAGACCCAATTGCCCGACGCACAATTGCCGCCGGCCCATGGCTACGGACTGCACATCGCATCTCAGCACACCGTGTGGCAGGCCAACCAGGACTGGCGCGAGCTGCGCGTTATGTATGCAGATGTTCTCGCCGGACGTGATGCACGCATCACCCGCCTGCAAACGCCTGATCGCGGCGTCGTCTTCCGGCTGCTCGCCGGCAGCTGGCAAAACGAGATGGACGCATCCAGCGCCTGCGAACAGATACGCTCACGGGGCGGCGATTGCCGGGTAACGGCTTACCAGGGGCTTCCGGTGATGCGGTCCTGACCGGGCGGCCGGTCCGCTAGCCCGCCTCGGCTTCCAGGCGTCCGATGGCGAGGAAGCGTTCGCGACGCTTCTTGCGCAGGGCCGCCGCATCCAGACCATCCATCTTGGCCAGATTGGCCTCGATCGCATCCCCGACGGCCCGCATGGTCGCCGCCACATGGCGGTGGGCACCACCGATCGGCTCGGGAATGATCTGATCGACAATCTTGAGCCCCAGAAGGTCCGGACCGGTGATCTTCATGGCAACCGCCGCGTCCTTGGCCCGGGCGCTGTCCTTCCACAGGATGGACGCGCAGCCTTCCGGCGAGATCACCGAATAGATCGAATGTTCCAGCATCATCACGACATTGGCGCTGGCCAGGGCCACCGCACCGCCGGAACCGCCCTCACCCGTGATGACCGAAATCAGCGGCGTGCCGAGTGACAGGCAGCGTTCGGTGGAACGGGCAATGGCTTCCGCCTGGCCGCGCTCTTCAGCACCGAGGCCCGGATACGCACCGGCCGTATCAACAAAAGTCAGAACCGGCAGGTTGAACTTCTCGGCCATGTCCATCAGGCGGATCGCCTTACGATAGCCTTCCGGACGCGCCATGCCGAAATTATGCTTGAGGCGGCTCTCGGTATCGTGGCCCTTCTCGTGGCCCATGACGACCACGGAGCGACCGCGGAAACGGCCCAGGCCGCCGACAATGGCATTATCCTCGGAGAAACGGCGGTCACCGCACAATTCCTCGAAATCCTCGATCAGCGCAGCGCGGTAGTCACGAAAATGCGGACGCTCGGGATGACGCGCAACCTGCGTCTTGCGCCAGGGATCCAGCTTTCCATAGATCGACGCGAGCTGCTCTTCCGCCTTCTGACGAAGTTTGGCGGTCTCTTCCGCTGTATCCGGCGCATCATCACCGGAAGCGCGCGAAATGCTCTCCAGCTCTTCGATCTTGGCTTCAAGTTCGGCAAGCGGACGTTCGAAATCGAGATAGGTACGAGTCGGATCAGACATTTAGTGGCACTGTCCTGGACACTTCAAAAAGAGGTCGCAAACTAACCAGACCCGCCGACTGTCACAAGAGCGCAATACGGCTGGGGTGCAGGGATCGCTAACAGGGTTTACTTCGACGGCAGGTGTTCACGCTTTTCACCCTCGACCAGGTCGAGCAGGCTTGGCACGAAAACCTCCGTCATTTCGGACACGCGCGCGCGCCCCCAAATCGCGTTGAGCGTTGGATCTGAAATCGAAAAATAACAAACAGCACCAATAAGTTGGTATGTGATTGCTGCCTGGACGGCAGGCGTTTTGCTCGTCCAATTGGGATGCGCGGCGACGATGGCCACACTCTGGTCCAGGAACCGACGCATATACCAGGTGTTATCAGCCTGGGCCCGATCGAGATTGTCCAGCAATTCACGGGTAATGAGCCGGGCATCACGTGGATGGTCAAGCATGTGCTGACCAAGCTTGCGCAAATAAGCCTCGAGCTGTGCGCGCGCATCGGGCGCCTGCGCGAAGACATCGTCGATCGTTGCTTCAAGGCGCTGAGCGATGTCCGCGATCACGGCGCCGTACAAGGCATCCTTGGTTTTGAAATGATAGATGATCGACTGCTTGGTCAGCCCCAACTCTCCGGCGACATCTGCCAGGGACACGCCGAAATAGCCCCGCTCTGCAAAGAGCCTGAGGGCACAGTGGATGAATTTTCGCTTGGGCGATTCAGCAGTCACGGTCATGGCCTTGGTCTAGCACAGCATTGACGACTTACCACTCGTAAAGTATCAACTTACCGACCGGTAAGTTTATTGAACGGGACGCCGCCATGGATCGCAACCTCCAGATTGCCCTGCTCACCGAGCTGCAGGGCCTCTCCGAAACCAAGGCTCACTTCCTTGACGACCAGATCCACCCCGCGCCCGTGGAACGCTATTTCGACGCGGCACGTTTTGAGGCCGAGCAGGACGCACTGTTCAAATCCCTGCCCCAGATCGCCGCGCATAGCAGCGAGCTCTGTGATCGCGGAAGCTATCTGACGGTAGAGCTGAGCCAGGCGCCGGTCTTGCTGACGCGGACCCGGGCTGGCGAACTCAACGCTTTCCTGAATGTCTGCCGGCATCGTGGCGCCCGCCTGGTGGGCGAGGACAGGGGGTGCAAGAACACCTTCAGCTGTCCCTATCATGGCTGGACGTGGGACGCGGCGGGACAGCTTCGCGGCGTGCCGCACGAGAAGGACGGCTTTCCGGATCT
>JAYZXG010000340.1:0-8667 GCA_036141435.1 Pseudomonadota bacterium
CAAGGGCGAGACCGAGGCCGACCGGACGGCCTATCTCAACTGTCCGATGGATGATGACCAGTACAATGCCTTCATCGATGCGCTGATCGCGGCCCCCAAAACCGAGTTCAAGGAGTGGGAGGACACGCCCTATTTTGACGGCTGCCTGCCGATCGAGGTGATGGCGGAACGCGGACGCGAGACCCTGAGACACGGCCCCATGAAACCGGTTGGCCTGACCAATCCGCATCAGCCGGACATCAAGGCCCATGCCATCGTTCAGCTGCGCCAGGACAATGCGCTGGGCACGCTGTTCAACATGGTCGGCTTCCAGACCAAGATGAAATACGGCGCCCAGACCGAGGTTTTCCGCATGATCCCCGGCCTGGAAGACGCACAGTTTGCGCGCCTGGGCGGCATTCACCGCAACACCTTCATGAATTCCCCGCGCTTGCTCGACAAGCAATTGCGTCTGAAATCACAGCCGCGCCTGCGCTTTGCCGGCCAGCTGATCGGGGTCGAGGGCTATGTCGAGAGTGCGGCAATGGGCCTGATGGCCGGTCGCTTCGCTGCTGCCGAACGCCTTGGCCAGGACCTCGCCCAGCCACCGGAAACCACCGCCATGGGCGCGTTGATCGAACATGTCACGGGCGGCCATCTGGACGCCGGCAAGGGCAGTTTCCAGCCGATGAATGTCAATTTCGGCCTGTTCCCGCAAATGGTTGCCCCGTCCCGCGACGAAGACGGCAACCGCCTGCGCGGCAAGGCCAAGGGCGTCGCTCGCAAGAAGCTGATGGCCAAGCGTGCGCTGGAGGATATCGTCAGCTGGCGTGACGCGCGCTGATTGTTCACAACTTCAGCAAAAGTTGCATTGATTTGGTGACACCACTCTGCTGAATTCACCCGGTCAGAGTACCGGGGGATATTGTGATTATTCGTGTTATGTTTGCCGCCTGCTGGGCTGCTTTCGGACCAGCTGCTGTCATTGCTCAGGATGCGCCGCTCGCTCAGCTGTTCGCCCAGCGTTCGGAGATCTCCAAGCCGGTAGTTTCACCGAACGGTGATTTCATCGCCTACGCCTCTGACAGAGACGGCGCATCACGCGTCATTGTCCTGCACATCGCATCAGGCGAAAGATTTGACGGGGAAATCGAAGACAGTGTCATCGATGGAATCTACTGGACTGACAACTCGACCATCCTGGTCGAGCGAGCAGATTGGCTGCGCCTTTGGCGCCTGGGACAGGCACGAGGCACTTTTTACTCCCAGGTCAATCTGATCCGCGACGAGACCGAGACGCTGACTGGGCTGGAGGTCTATGATTACGAAACCTCAGGCCGTTTCACCGGGTTTGATCCGGAGGATGGCGTCGGTTTGATCCGGTTCATATACGGCGGATGGGATCAGGCCGAATTACTGGGCTGCGCGCCAAATTCCGAACATGGCTGTGGTCGGCGCAATTATGGTGACCGGGACACCGAAAACTGGTTTCTGGATGAGGAAGGCGACATTGTGGCCCGGCTGGATTATTCCAACCGGCATAACCGATACCGCATTGTGGTCCGCACGGATGATGACATCTGGCCGACCTTGCGGGAGTTCGCTGACCGGCCCCTTCTCGACTTGGACAGTCATGGCACGCTGCCCGATGGGCGGCTGGTTGTCGCAACCCGAAACATGCCGGAGACCGGTCTGCGAACCGAGTCACTTTATGCACTCTCGCCAACAGACGGCTCTCTTCAAGACACGCTTTCCACTCACCCGGAACTCGACATAGCTCGCGTTGTTTACGAGACGCACGGCAACACGCCTGTCGGTGCGTTTTATCAGGATGAAACTCCCTTTGTTGACTGGTTCGATGAAGGCCTCGCCGAAATTCAGCGGACGCTCGACGCGCGCTATCCAGACACAACAGTCACTCTGCTGAACTGGTCAATTGATCGCGATGTCATAGTCGCCGAACGCCGTGAAGGTTCGGCGCCGGTGGAGTATTTTGCTCTGAACCTGAACACTGACCAGATCACTTCACTGGGCTCTACCCACCCGGCATTGGCTGAGCGGAATATCCCCGCTCGCGAACCGTACGACATCTCGGCTCGCGATACCCAGAGGATTCCCGGCTATCTGACCCTGCCGGACAGCCCCGGACCACATCCGACCGTGATCTTGTCCCACGCCTGGACTGATGGCGTGTATAGCGGCGGCTTCGACCCGCTGGCGCAATTTCTGGCCAGCCTTGGTTACGCCGTCTACCAACCCAACGCGCGCGGTAGTACGGGATATGGTCTTGAATGGCTGGAGGCCGGATATGGTGAGTGGGGTTTCGGCGTCAGGCAAACCGACCTTCTCGACAGTGCGGAGGCGCTTATCCAGGCCGGCATCGCCGAACCGGGCAAGGTGTGCATGGTTGGCGGCGGGTATGGTGGCTATGCATCTGTGATGGGAGCAATCCTGCATCCCGATCAAATCGCCTGCGCAGCGGTATTCGGGGCCATACTCGATACCGAGCGTTGGTATCGTCAGATCGAGGACTATGTGGGTCGCGACTCGGCAGGCTTGCATCGACGCAAACTTCAGCTCCTCGGTCCCGATGCCCGTTTCTCGCGCGAGGCGATCCGCCGCCTCTCCCCGATGGAATATATCAGCGCTGAAACTGCACCGATATTCGTCATGCACGGCACAGACGATGAAGGGTTCAACTTCGTGCACACAAGGCATTTCGTCAGACACGCCCAGCGAAGAAATGCGCGTGTCCAGCTCGAGATCCTCGATGATGTCGGGGCTGGTCACGAGTCGGCAGATGCGACCCTGGCCTGGTTCGAAGCCCTGGAAACCTTCCTTGCCGAACACATCGGCGAATAGGTAACGGCTCCGGGCACCGGGTCAGCTGACGTGATGCCGGAGCGGGTGTCGCTGAACGGTAAGCTGGCGCGACTTGACGAATGCGGCCCGCGCAGTCATCCCGGTGCCCGCTCGTATCGGGGGATAAAATGATTGCACGTCTCGCCTGCCTCGCCGTCCTGGCCCTGCTGACAGGGCCGGCACCGGTTTACGCCGCTGCCCAGCCCTCCGGGCCCGCGGCCGCCTCGGTCGAGGCCTATGCCCGCACGCCGGACATCCAGTCGCCGCGCCTGTCGCCGGATGGTCGCCATCTGGCCTATCTGAGCGAGTATGACGGCGAACCGGTCCTGGCCGTGCTGGATTTCAGCGGTGGGCCCCTGCAGATCGCCAGCCTGAACGATGTTGGCGTCAACACGCTGCGCTGGGCCAGCGACCGCTACCTGTTGATGTCCGCATCGGAGAGTCGAATTGCCAGCTGGGCGGATGGCGGGCGGATCACCATTTCCGCCGTGTTGTCTGTTGATGTGGACAATGGTCTGCGCACCCGCCAGCTGCTGCAGGATTCGCGGTTTCGCGGCCGCACCTCCTCGCTGGGCACCATTGCCGGCATCGACCCGCAGACCGGCCGCGTGCTTATTCCCACGCGCAATCCGGGCCGCCGGTATGACCTGATCGCCACCGACCCGGGCAGCAGCACGGAAACACGCGAGTCCGTTGGTTCTGAAAATACCCGCGCCTGGGCCCTGACTGCGGATGGTGACGTCGCCGCGCGCATGGATTTCGCGCGCGATGGGCAACGCCGCCGCATCCTGGTGCCCGAGAATGGCGGCTGGCGTGAAATCCTCGAGGAAGCCGGCGTGTTCCGGCCGGATTTCCGCTTCAGCGGCATGCTCGATGCGGACCGTATCGGCCTCGTGCAACGCCCTGTGGGTGGCCCCGTGTCCACCCGCGCGCTCTACGCCCTGTCGACGCAGACCGGCGAGATCTCGGATCCGGTCTTCCAGGACCCGCGCCATGATCTCGAGACGGTCATTATCGCCCCCCACACCAACCGGGTTGTCGGGGTACGCTACCAGGACATGTTCACGCGCCATCATTGGTTTGACCCGACCCTGGCCAGCTTCCAGGATCAGCTGTCCGCCGCCCTGCCGGCACAGATGGTCCGCATCACCGACTGGTCCCGCGACCGCCAGCGGATCCTGTTTGTGGCCGAGTCACCGACCCAGGCTGCGCGCCACTTCATGCTGGACCTCTCCACCGGACAGATCCAGGCCATCGGCTCGACCCATCCAGAGCTGGACGGGCTGACGCTGCCGGTACGGGAGTTCTACGAATACCCGGCGCGGGACGGCACCATGATTTCCGGTTATCTGACACGTCCCACAGGCGATGGTCCCCATCCGACAGTAGTCCTGCCCCACCCGGGACCGGTCGAGCGTGACACCGGCGGTTTTGATCCCTACGCCCATTACCTCGCCAGTCGCGGTTATGCCGTCCTGCAGCCCAATTACCGGGGGTCGTCGGGCATGGGATTTTACTGGGAACGCGGTGGCCAGGGCCAGTGGGGTGACGGGCGGGCCCAGACCGATCTGGAAGACGGCGCCCAGGCGCTGATCAGCCAGGACGTGGCCGTCGCCGGTCGCATCTGCATCGCCGGAGCCGGGTATGGCGGTTATGCTGCGCTGGCCGGCGTTGCGCTGACGCCGGAGCTGTACGCCTGCGCCGCCGCGTTCGGTGGCATTTCGGACCTGCCCGGGTTGATGGAGGAAATCCGTCGCAGCGAGCGTCGTGATCACTGGGCGTGGTCGTCCTGGTCACGCCTGTTGGGTGGAGACGCTGACCTGACACAGTCGCGGACCCTGATCGACATCTCCCCGTCCACCCATGTCGAGGCGGTTTCGGCCCCGGTGCTGCTGGTGCACGACCAGGCTGATGAGCAGGTGCCCGTTGCCCAGAGCCGCGCGTTCGCTGCTCGCCTCGAGGCACAGGGCATTGCTGTGCAATTGCTGGAAATCGAAAATGACAATCAGGGGCTGGCCACGTCGACCGCCCGGGCACTCTGGCTGCGCGAGCTGGAAGCCTTTCTCGACCGGCATATCGGCGAATAGCGGACAGAAAAAGAAAACGGGCGCCCCGATATCCTCGGCGCGCCCGTTTGTTCTTGTCTGGAAACGTCGTCCTACCAGCTCAGATCTTCGCCACTGACGTGGAAGAAACGGCCATTCATGGCCGGGTTGTCATAGGCACGGGCGATCAGATCGAGCTGGCCGGAAACCGATTCCTCGACCGTCAGCAGACCACCGGGACCACCCATGTCGGTGCGCACCCAACCCGGATGCAGGACCAGCGTGACGATACCGCGATCCTGCAGGTCGAGGCTCAGGGACTTGCCGATGGCATTGAGCGCCGCCTTGGACGCGCGATAGCCATAGGCACCGCCGCTGTCATTATCGCTGATTGAACCCATGCGGCTGGACTGCAGGGCAATGACTTTCATTTCCGACTGGGCCACCTGGTCGGCGAAGGCTTCTGCCAGGGCCAGGGGGGCAAGCGCATTGACGCGCATCTCGCTGATGAAATGCTCGCTGCCAGCGGTGCCGAAATTGCGGGTCTCACGAGACATCATGCCGGCATTGGCGAACAGAAGGTCGATCGGCCCGGTGACCTGTTCGGCCAGTTTCACGGCGGCCGAGACATCGCTGGCATCATAGGCATACAGGTTGAGGCGCCCCTCGCCGGGATCCAGCGCCTTGAGCTCGCTCGCCGCAGACGGATCGCGAACTGCCGCCGAGATCGTCCAGCCGCGCTCGAGCAGCTGCCGGCAATGCTCCAGGCCCAATCCGCGATTGGCACCAGTGATCAAAGCGTGCGGCATGAAAATCTCTCCTGTATCGAATCTGTCACGAAAGTTAGTCGAAAACGTCGCGCTGTCAGCCTTGAAATATGACTCCCGCCGCAGCGATCCAGCTAGCGGCCGGTCAGGGCGAGCCAGTTCAGCCTCAATTGACGCCCGAGCAGGGCGGGCTCCGGTGCCATCTCGTAGGGGTTCGCCGGCAGGCGTTTGAGATAGGCGGGGACCAGCCGCACATAACCCAGTGCCGGAACGGCGTCAGCCGGGATCGGACCCAACGCGTTGAAAGCCTCGAGCGCGCCCTCGCAGGCCGCCCGAACAGGCGCGACCAGGCGCGCAGCCTTGTCCTCACCCAGCCCCTGCGCCAGCATCGCCGCGCTACCGCCCTCGCTGACCAGCTCATCGCCGGCCACCGGCGCCCGACCAATGCTGGCTCGATGAGCAAAGGCCCGCAGCAGGCCACACAGCCCCCAGGCGCGCCCCCCCTGTCGGGCCCAGTTGGCTGGCAGGTCCGGCGCGCAGACCTGCACCGCCATCTGCATGAGCGCACCGGCTGTCTGGTCAACATAGGCAATCAATTCGGCCAGGTCCGCATACGGACGTGCCGACACATCATCAAATCGCGCCTCTACGAGCCCCAGCAAGGCGTCGCGCTGGATGCGGTCGGTCAACCCGGCGAGCGCTTCCGGCACGGCGTGACGGCGCACCTTCGGCGTGGCCAGGTAGAGATCCTCTACCGCATCGCGCCACCAGGTCAGTTTCATTTCACCGATCAGGCTTTCCGACGTCGCCTCGGCGATGCGCGCGACTTCCTGGTTGAAGGCATACAGCGCAAACAACCGCTCGCGGACGTCTTCCGGCGCGAACAGCGCGGATAGCCGACGGTCCGGGTCGGATTTTTGTAACAGCGTGTTGAAATCTTCAGCCGACATGCGTGCTCCTGCTGGACACGACCTTGTTACACCCCATATGCACACCAGCAATGTTTCGCAGCACACCGCTGCGGCTTTCTTCGCATATCAGTCCCCAAGCTTGAAACGAGGTCCTTCATGGCTTTCACCCTCCCCGACCTGCCGTACGCCAAAGACGCCCTGGCACCGCACATTTCCGCCGAGACGCTGGATTTCCACCATGGCAAGCACCACAACGCCTATGTCGGCAAGCTCAACGGCCTGATCGAAGGTTCTGAGCTGGCAGATAAACCCCTGGAAGACATCATCAAGATCTCGGCGGGCGATGCCGCACAGGCCGGCATTTTCAACAATGCGGCCCAGATCTGGAACCACACCTTCTACTGGCACTCCATGGCGCCGAATGGCGGCGGAGCGCCGAGTGGTGAGCTGGCCGAGCTGATCGACCGCGATTTCGGTTCCCTGGACGCGTTCAAGACGGCCTTCGCCGATGCCGGCGCGACGCAATTCGGTTCCGGCTGGGCGTGGCTGGTACTGGCCAATGGCAAGCTGGAAGTGCGCAAGACGCTGAACGCGGAAACGCCGCTGACTGAAGACGGCGTCACGCCGCTGCTGACCATGGATGTGTGGGAACACGCCTATTACATAGATTTCCGTAATGCGCGCCCGAGCTATATCGACACCTTCCTCGACAAGCTGATCAACTGGGATTTTGCTGCCCAGAACCTGCAAGCGGCCCTCGCCGACGCAGCGTAAGGCAACAAGCCGCTCGCCAAGAGCGGCTGGCCGCCCTACTCTCCCCCTCGGTCGATAAAAAAATCCCGAGGGGGAATTCATGTTTGCTCGTACAGTCGTGACAGCCGCCGCGCTGGCGCTGTCTTCTGTTTCTTCCGTTTTCGCGCTGCAACCGCAGCTGTCCGAAGACGGTTTCAATCCCGCCGCACTGGCCGCGCTGGATGCCCAGCTGGATGCGCTGGCGGCCCAGGGTCACCGCCCGGGCTATGCCGCGATCATCGCCCGGGGCGAAGAGATTGTATTCACGACCGAGGCCGGGGTCTCTGACCTGGAAAACGCGACCCCCTTCACCATCGACACACCGGTTCGCATTGCCTCGATGACCAAGCCGGTCACCGTTCTGGCAGCGATGATGCTGGTCGAGAGCGGCGAGCTCGGGCTGGATGACCCGGTCAGCGACTACATCCCGTCCTTTGCCGACATGCAGGTCGCCGTCTCCCCGATGGCCAATGCGAACGGGCGGATCGAAACCCGTCCGGCCAGCACGGTGATGACGGTCCGCCACCTGATGACCCACACGGCCGGGCGGGGTTATCTCTTCGAAGCGGAAAGCGATCTGGGCCGGCTCTCTCTGGAAAACTCGCTCTATGTTGGCGAAGGCAATCTGGAAGCACGCATGGAGCAATTGTCCGGATTGATCCTGTATTCCGACCCGGGTGAACGCTGGTTCTATTCCTACTCGAACGACGTGCTTGGGCGGGTCGTCGAAGTGGTGTCGGAAACCCCGTTCGAGGACTTCATGGAAGATCGGATCTTCGAGCCGCTGGGCATGCACTCCACCGGCTTCTTCTTCGAGGACACGGACCTGAATGAAGAAGACATGTCCCCGCTCTACATCCACACCGAAACCGGTGAGATGGTCGAGTTCGAACAGGGCAATCCGGACTGGGCGTCCGGCGGCGGCGGCCTGGTCTCCACCGGCACCGACTACATCCGCTTTGCCATGATGCTGGCCAATGGCGGTGCACTGGGTGATGTCCGCCTGGTCCAGCCGCAAACCCTGATGCAGATGGGCAGCCCGCAAGTCACGACCGAGCAGCTGGGCGGCGGCTGGGGCGCAGCGTCCTATGGCTTTGGCCTGGCCGTTGTGCTGCCCCCGCTCGAAGGCCAAGAGCCGCAGGGCGTGCCCGGCGATATTTCATGGGGCGGCATGTTCGATACCGACTTCTTTGCCAGCCCGGCGACCGGCGTGTCTGCGGTTCTGATGACCCAGATCCAGCCGAGCCCATACCGTCCGGAGCCGCGTTCCTCGGACGTCTTCCGGCCGCTGGTCTATGGCTCGATGGTGTT
>JAYZXG010000341.1:0-2550 GCA_036141435.1 Pseudomonadota bacterium
GCGGGATCTTGATTTCGGCATCGATATCATCCCGGCTGAAATCGTCCGCGAACGGGATGGCCTCGCCATGTCCTCGCGCAATGCCTATCTCTCGGACGCCGACCGCGCACGCGCGGCCGAGCTCAACAAGATCATCTTTGCCCTAGCAGCCGAACTGCGGGACGGCGCGCCTCTGGCCAGCGCCGTGGAAGCCGCGCGCGCCAGTGCGGAAAATGCCTTCGATGCAGTGGACTATCTCGAGGTGCGCAACGCCCAGACCCTTGCCCGCATCGACAGCGAGACGGTGAACGAACCGGCACGGGTGCTGGCGACCGTACGCCTGGGCGAGACCCGGCTTTTGGATAATTGCGCAATCTAGCCTTTCTCCTGCCCGAATTGCCGCTAATCTGAACCCCGCGACACCATCGGGGACCCAGACATGCTGCGTATATTGCTGACGGCCAGCCTGCTTGCAGGCCTTTCAGGAAGCGCGATCGCACAGAACCGCGCGAGCATCGTGCGGCCTGAAATCGTCGCCGAGTTTCCGCACGACACCTCGGCCTATACCCAGGGCCTGTTTATTACCGAAAACCGCCTGTTTGAAAGCACCGGCCAGATCGGCGAGTCCAACCTGCGCCTGGTCGACCTGGAAACCGGCAGCGTGATCGAGCAGCGCGACCTTCCCGGTCGGGTTTTCGGCGAAGGCAGCACGCGGATTGGTGATGAGATCTTCGTCCTGACCTGGCGTGCCCAGCGGGGCTTTATCTACAACGCCGAGACACTCGAACCGGTCGAGAACTTCACCTATCCCGGAGAAGGCTGGGGCCTGACCACGGATGGCGACCAGCTGATCATGAGTGATGGCACCGCCCAGCTGCGCTTCATGGACCCGCAGACACTGGAACTGACGCGCGAGCTGGATGTCACGCTCAATGGCCGCCCGGTCCGGCGGCTCAATGAACTGGAATGGATCGACGGCGAAATCTGGGCCAATGTCTGGCTGACCAATCACATCGTTCGCATCAATCCGGACGACGGCAGTGTCACCGGCATTGTTGATGTTCGCGAGCTGGTGCCGCCGAGCCTGCGCAATGATCGCGACGCCGTGCCCAACGGTATCGCGTATAATGCGGATACCGATCAGATCTATCTGACCGGCAAGCTCTGGCCCGTGCTGTACGAGGTGCGCATTCCCGGGCGTGGCGACTGATTACCAGGCACCCAGCTCCATCAGTTTGGCGCGCAGATCATCCGGCAGGTCCTCTCCGCCTTCGCCCGGTCCTGACAGGTCCCTTGGCGCGTCCTCAGGCTTGAGATAGCGCCAGCCCTGGAAGGGACGTTTGGGCGATGGTGCGGTCCGGATCACCTCCGGTGCCATGATAATGGCACAGCGCTTGATGCCGTCCTCACCCTGTACCCGCTCCAGCGAAATGATTTCCGAACGGCATTGGATCGAGCCGTTGATGACCCAGTAGAGCGATCCACCGCTTTCGATCTCGGTCTGCCGGGTTGGAAACATCCGTGTCACGTGCACGATCACTTCCGGCTCACCGACAGCGCGGCGGCGCGCGCACTCCTCGGTACGCCAGCGCTCGAGCTGTTCGATGGAACTGACCCCGACGCAGAGTTTGACCAGATGCATGACCATGCATCCGATCTAGGACACAACCGGGCCAGGGTCAAAGCTGGCCCGGCATATCTGTCGTGGATTACTCAGCGAGGTATTCGATCTCGGAGAATTCGATCTCGACGCCCTGCTCGAACGTCTGGAAAGCAGCACTGGCTTCGACATGCTGGACCATCCGCGTCATCACCGGTGCCGGCAGGCCCTCGATCTGCTGATAGATTTGCCGCAGTTCGAACGTGTTCACCCGAACGGCAAAATTCGGCTTGAAGCTTTCTTCGGCATAGATACGGATCTGCTGCACGCGCGCGGGATCTTCGGACACCGTCAGGACGCCCGTCAGGTGCTCCGCCATCTCCGCTTCCTCGGCATCCAGCACAGGGGTGAAGGTGAAATGGCTCAGTCCGCCGCGGGATTCGAGCAGATTGAGCGATCCCGGCTCGTAGTCGAAGTCGGCGGCGCTGAAAAACAGGCCAGAGCCCTCGTCCTCATCCTCGCTGGGATCGATGATATCTTCCCAGATGGCGCGCAAATCATCATCCATCTCCTCTTCGGACGGGGAGATGAGGCGCCATTGCTCGTCCTCCGGCAGGGTGCCGTCGAAGCGTCCCAGAACCGCCGTTTCCCCGCTGGTTATGGAAATGCTGAAACGCCAGTCATCGCGCTGCCCATCGCTCACGCTGGCGCTGAGCGCTTCGGCGACCGGTGGGGGCAGTGCTGGATCATCGAGGGTTATCGCTGCTCCGAAAACGAGCAGACTCAGGGCTGTGGTCGCAAACATACGCGCTCTCCATTCCCCGGCCCGCCGTTGTTATAAACACAAGCTGTGCGGGTCGTCTCGGGAAAAATCACGCAGCGTTGCGGTCAACAAAACCGTTGGAGCTGTCCAGGTCGATATCGAAGGTCGTCTCGCTCTTGGGCATCGGCTTCTTGCCGTCGCCGAAGAT
>JAYZXG010000342.1:0-3299 GCA_036141435.1 Pseudomonadota bacterium
GTCGATGCAACCCGGCGGTCAAAGACGACCGGCAGGCTGCCGCTGTCGATCTTGCGCGGACCGACACGGCGTGCCGTGCGTTCACCGGCTTCCGTACCGATTTCCGCAGTGGCCCGCAGATCAGCCGGGCGCCGGGCGCTGGTCGCGGAGTAATCGCGCTCCATGGCGCCATCCTTTTCCGCGATAACACTGGCGCCATAGGAAAAGACGCTCTTGCGCCAACCCTGGTTGAAACCGGTCGACGTGGCGTAAGCCGCTGCGCCCTGGCCGAAGCTGGCGAAGGCGCTGTCCGTCATCGACACACCATCAACGGCGCGTGCAGCGTTCTCGACTTCGATCGCCCGGGCCTCCAGCTCTTGCGGCGACCATGTCGTCGCGTCAAACAGCTCGATCTCGGGCGGGTTCTTACAAAGCCGCTCTGCCTCGGCGAGCGCCGAGAACGGGTCCTCCGGAGCAACACGCGCCATGGCGACCGCCCGCTCGATGGATTGCACACGGCCATCGGACGACAGATCGGAGAAGGCAACGCCGGCCTGTTGCCTGCCGATAAAGACCCGCACGCCGGCGTCGAGGCTCTCGGACCCCTCGATGTCCTCGAGCTTGCCGTCACGGACGGAAAGCTCGGTATTACGGGATTCGCTCACCGAGGCCTCGGCGGCATCCGCCCCGGCCTTGATCGCCCGCTCGATCAGATCTGCGGCGATATCCTGGAGGCGTTGCTTGTCGGGGGAAGTCATCGTGTCTGTCATGGTGCGGCTATAGCCTTCTGCCCGTGCCTACGGCAATGCCGGAATGAAGGGGGAAACCACCAGGAACAGCGCCATGCCCAGCAGGCTCAGCCAGGTCAGGAGCGTACCCACGAAGCGACCGAAACTGCGACCCGGCTTCGACAGCAGGCCCTGGGCATGCATGACGCGGCCGATCGTGAGACTGGCACCGAACACATGCACCACCACCATGCCGCTGCCGCCCAGCGCCAGCAGTGCGAGGGCGACAATGCCCGGTACCGAGTTCTCGAGACAATTCGCCTGGGCCCGGAACGCCTGCTCCAGTGCCTCGTCGGATCCGGTCCCCAGACTGATCGCGGAGCGTCGGCGATGCCGCGTCACATTGATTGCCAGGAAAATCATCAAAAGAAGGTTCAAGCCGGCATAAAGGCCGACTGCCTGGATCTCGGTCATTGGGATATGTCCTCTTGCTCAGCTGGATGCTTAAGGGCTTCACGAATTGCGTCGGCCAGAGCGGCAGGTTCCTGCGCGCCGGACACGGCGAACTGGCCATTGAAAATATAGGTGGGCACGCCGGAGACACCGAGCTTGCGGTAGAACATCTCTTCGTCCCAGACCGCTTTTTCATCCCGGTCGGACGACAGCAGGTCCGAGATGATCGCACGCTCCAGGCCCGCCGCTTCGGCGCAGTCGGCCAGAACTTCAGGATCGCCAATATCCCGGGTGCGCTTGAAAAAGGCGTCGAAGAGGGCTTCGACCATGGCCTCTGCCTTGCCCTGGCCGGCAGCCCAGCGCGTCAGACGGTGTGCATTCAACGTGTTGGGCCGCGTCTTGATGGCGTCGAAGTTGAACTCGATCCCGGCCTCGGGGGCCGCGGCTTCCAGATACGCGCGCATCTGAGCCCAGCGCTCGGCGTGTTCGCCGGAGAACTTGGCCTTCATGTAGTCGCGGTAGGGCCGCCCCTCGCGCGCGATGGTCGGGTCCAGCTGATAGGGCCGCCAGGTCGTTTCAACCTTGATATCCGGCACCTGTTTCAGCGCAGCATCCCAATTCCGCTTGCCCAGCCAACACCAGGGGCAAACGAAATCAGCGACGATGTCGACGGAGACGGTTTTGCTCATGACCGTCAGTTAGGATGTTTCGGAGAAAAATGCGAGGCCCCGTTACGGTCCCCGGGTGGGGCGATCATCCCCTCCTGTGGACTACACGCCAATGGAGACTACGAAGCGGGGATGATGCCCACCGGCCACCCAGGACCGGATGCGATCAGACGGTTATGTCGAGAAGTGTGTCCGTCATCTCGCTGGTAACTCGAACCATGGCCGCCGCCGCGCCGTGCGCAGCCTCGGCTTTTTTCACGGCGATGCTCGCCTGAATAACGTCTTCGCTCTGCGCGGCCTTTTCGACCACGTTCCGCGCCGCCGCGCTGAATTGGGCTTCAGCGGTCAGCATGCCGGAGACGGCTGTATTGAAGGCGATACTCATGCGAGACAGTAAGTCATCTCGCGTGCTGCATTTCGAGTCAGAACTGTGGAGAAGGTTAAGCAATACTTAGCAAGTTCGTTTGACCTTAGCGGTCGATTCAAGTCTCATCTGGCTCCCAGAGCACCCACCCCCAATCGCGAGGAATCTATGTCGGGCGATACATTGAAAGTCGAATTCGAATTGAGCGAGAACGACCTGGCCTTCTTCAAGGAACGCCTGGACAAGGCTCGTGACAATCGCGCGGATGACGAGCAGATGGTCATCGAGGGCATTGCCGCGATGAAAAAGGAAGCGATCGCTGCCAATCCGCCGAAGTTTGTCACCGATCGCCTGGAAAAGCTCGACCCGCTGGTCAACATGGTCCGCGACGAGGACTGGAAACTGTCCGGCGAGGACCGCAAGCGCGTTCTCGATGCCCTGGCCTATTTTGCCGACCCGGATGATCTGATCCCGGACCGCATTCCCGGCATCGGCTATATCGATGACGCCATCATGATCGACCTGGTCAGCGCCGGCCTGGCACCGGAGCTGGATGCCTATGCCGACTTCGTCGCTCACCGTGAGGACCTCGCGGAAGAGGGTGGCGAGGACAAGCCGACACTCGAGGAAGCGCGCAAGGTCATGCAGTCGCGCATGCACCGTCGGCGCAAGCGGTCCCGCTCCCTGACCGGCGGCTTTGGTGGCGGACCGGGTTTCGCGATCCGCTACTTCTAGCGTCTAGACGACCCTGAGCTGGGGTTGGCGGGTCTTCAGATACTCGCCGACCCCGCGCGCAGCCTGTCGAATACGCTGCTCGTTTTCGACCAGCGCCAGGCGCACATACCCTTCCCCGTGCTCACCAAAACCAATGCCCGGCGCGACGGCGACGCCGGCGTGCTCCATCAAGGCCTTGGAAAATGCGAGTGAGCTCATGTCCTCGAACCGTCGTGGCAAAGGCGCCCAGGCAAACATGGAAGCCTCGGGTGGTGGAATATCCCAGCCTGCACGACTGAAACTCTCCACCAGGACATCACGGCGGTGCTTGTAGATCGCCCGGGTCTCCTCAACGCAGTCCTGCGGACCATCAAGGGCGGCACAGGCCGCGAC
>JAYZXG010000343.1:0-12200 GCA_036141435.1 Pseudomonadota bacterium
CGTCGCATAACGATTGCGGATGGAGAGCTTGGCGAGCGGGCGGTAGATGCCGCGCGCAACGGCCACGAGGGTGAAGGCAATACCACGCTGGAGCGCGATCAACGGCCCAAAGATACCCTTGTTGGACTGCGGTTTCAGATGGCTGAGGTGAGCCGGCAGGATCAGCAGAGACTCGATCAGCGAGAACGTCAGGGCCGCGATAACAACCAGTGAGATCTGCTTGGTGAACTGCACGGTCGGACCCGTGATCAGCATCCAGGGCGAGAACATCATGATCGTCGTGATGACGGCGAAGATGACAGGTTTGGCGACCATCTGCGTGCCGACAACGGCCGCTGTCAGGCCCCGTTCCCCGCGTTCGACCCTGTCGTGGATGTTTTCCCCGACCACGATCGCGTCATCCACAACGATACCGATGACCAGCAGGAAGGCGAACAGCGACAGCATGTTCAGCGATACACCCAGCATCGGCAGCAGCAGGAACGCGCCACCAAAGGCGGTAAAGATGCCGACGGTGACCCAGAAGGCGACGTCGGGACGCAGGAACAGGAAGAGGACGATCAGAACCAGGCCGCCACCGATGAGGGCGGAGTTCATGATGGTGTCCATGCGTGCTTCATACATCTCGGAATTGTCCCACCACAGGGACAGGGAGACGCCGTCAGGCAGTTCGGCCCGCTTGCGTTCGAGATATTCCTGGACGCCATTGGAGATGTCGACAACGTCGATATTCGGGGTGGTCTGGACATAGACCACGACCATGTTCTCGCCATTATAGGTCGAGGCGAGATTGGCATCGACAAAGCCGTCATTGACCCGGGCGACGTCGCGGACACGCAGGGTGCCACCATCGCTGGTCTGGCGGACGATGATGTCCTCGAACTCGGCCTGGGTATCCGCCAGTTGACGCGAGGTCAGGCTGAGATCACCCAGCTCGGTGCGGACACTGCCTGCCGAGGCATTGAGGGAGCTCGAGCGGATCGCGCGGGACACTTCATCAAAGCTCAGGCCGTAGCGCTGCAGGCTTTGTTCGGACAGTTCGATGGACACCTCTTCATTGAGGCGGCCCATGATGCCGACAATGGAGACGCCCGGCACCTGGTTGGCAACTTCGTCGCGGATCTCGTCGGAAATCTGCTGCAGGTCACGCCGGTCGATATCACCGTGCACCGCGAAGCCGATCAGCCAGTCCGAAGCGCGCCACTGGTTGACGAACGGACGGAAGGAGGATTGCGGCAGGTTGTTCACCGAGTCGACGTTCAGCTTGATCTCGTCGATGAAGGACGGGATGTCGACCGAGGGCTTGCCGGCGATGTTGATGAAGCCGCTGCCTTCGACGGCGGTCGAGGTGATCGTGTCGACGCCGTCAATATCGATCAGTGCTTCCTCGATACGGACGATGATTTGCTCTTCGACCTCCTGCGGCGAGGCGCCAGGCCACGCGACCGAGACCGTCGCGCCGTTAATGGCGACGCTGGGGAATACCTCGCGGTTGAGCTGGAAGTATCCGAAAATTCCGCCGAGAAGGGCGACGATCATCAGGAGGTTCGCGGCGACAGTGTTTGCAGCGAACCAGCCGATGATGCCCTTGGGGGCGTCCTGGTGGGTTTCATTCGGGTCGGTCATGGCCTTGTCCTTCAGATATCTTCGCTGGATTAACCCGCGCTGGAGACGGGCTCGCCGTCATTGCCAGCATCGGATTCGGCCAGGCCTTCTTCCGCATTTTCAGTGTTGGTTTCGATCGTCGCAGAGTAGGCGGCGATGACTTCGCCACTGTTGTCGAGCGACTGGATGCGCATGCCGTCATTGGCACCGCGAACCGGGGAGATGACGACCATTTCGCCACCGCGAACACCGGAGGAAACGATCAGGTTCTCGACATTCGACGTCACGACATCGACGGTCCGGACTGACAGGCGACCACCCGGCTCGGCGACATAGATGGTGTTCTCGCCACGCAGGGCTGCACGCGGCAGGACATAGACGTTCTCGACTTCGCGGCCTTCGATCTCGGCCGTCAGGAACAGGCCGACAGCGAGCGGGGAGCCACCTTCGGCCGCAGAACCGTACGGATCTTCGACTTCAGCGATGGCGTAGAGAACGCGGGTCTGGGAGTCGATGGCGCTGTCCGTGCGCGTGATTTCTGCATTCCAGGAGCGTTCCTGGCCAGCAACAACGGCGGACAGGGTCACCGGGATGCCTGCGCCTTCCTCAGCGGCGTTGAACGCCACCGGGATGCCCAGCAAACCAAGGTCATAATCGGTCAGGGGCAGGCGGATCTGGACGCGGTCGGTGGAGAAGACTTCACCCAGCGGCGTGCCGGCGCTGACAAACTGGCCGAGGTCGGCATTCTTGGTGCGGACGCGGCCGGCGAACGGTGCGGAGACGCGGGTCCGCTGCAGGTCAAGACGGGCGTCCTGAAGCGTTGCACGCGCAGCGGCCAGCTGGGCACGGGCTTCGGCCAGCTGCGGCTCGCGCAGGGTCAGGGAAGAGGCTTCACCTTCGCCCAGTTCTTCCCACTCGGAGCGGGCCAGGTCGGATTCAGCCTGTTCGCGGGCCAGGGCCTGTTCGGCCTGGGCCACCTGGGCTTCCGCACGGGTTACCGCGAGGCGATAGTCGGCATCCTCGATGCGAACCAGCGTTTCACCGGCTTCGAAGAAACCGCCTTCAATAAAGTCCGGGTTCACATAGGTAATGCGACCGGGAACCTGCGGCACCAGATTGATCTGGGTGCGCGGGCGCGCTTCGCCCTGGGAAACGACGGTCAGCGAGACCGTGTCCATCTGGGCTTCCGAAACGAAGACCGCAACAGGGCGCGGTGCCGCGTTGGCGCGTTCCGGTTGGGGAGCGGTGGCGTTGAGCATGAACACGACGCCGATGATGGCGGCGATAACAACACCGATGATGAAAAAGCGTCCGATGAAAGCCATGATTATTCTCCAGAATGCGCAGCCGGGTCTGCGGACGCGGCCGCGGAGAAATCGCCGGCGATGGCGAGATAAAGGTCTACACGATTGGCCGCACGAGCGCGGCGGGCTGAAATGTACTGGCTCTCGGCACTGATGCGCCGGGAGTAAGCGTTGAGCAGATCGAAGATCGTCGCGACGCCACGTGCATATTGCTGGGTCACGAGGTCCTCGGCCTCGGCGGCCTCCTCGAAGGCTCTACCTAGGCTATCAACGCGCGCCGCCAAGATGGTGTCGGCGTAGATTGCGTTTTCCGTTTCCCGCCAGGCCGAGAGTACGGTCTGGACGTAGGACGCGACCTGCAGCTCTGCGGTGGCAATGGCCTGGTCGCGCTGGGCGCGCAGCTGTCCACCGCGGAAAATGGGCGCGGTCAGGGAGCTCGTCAGGCTGGAAACCAGCCCGTCAAAATCAAAAACCTCGTCCAGGTCGGCACCGGAGGTTCCCGTCGAGGCGGAAAGCGACAGGCTCGGATAGAGCGCAGCGCGGGCCGCGTCGACGCGGAGACCGGCAGCCTGCAGGCGACGCTCTGCCGCGAGCACGTCGGGGCGGCGGCTCAGCATGTCCTGCGGAGAACCGATACCGGACAGCTCGCTGATGGTCGGGAAATTGTCACCACGCTCGATGCGCGCGGACGGGTAGCGTCCAAGCAGAGTTTCGAGGCTGCGTGCGGACGCGGCTTCGGCGCGACGGCGTGACGCCAGGGCTGCTTCGGAGGATGCCAGGGCGCTGCGGGCCGTGCGGACATCGGAACTGCGGACCAGGCCGCGTGTGAAACGCCGCTCGGTAATCGACAGCGTCAGCTGGAAGGTTTCCAGGTCGCGCTGTGCCAGTTCGGATTGCTGACGGGCCTCGATGAGGTCCAGCCACGCCTTGGCGACCAGGCCTGCCACGGAGAGCTGTGAGGCGCGCAGGTCCTGGGCGGCGGCGTCGGCGTCAAGGGACGCGGCATTGGCGGAATTGCGAACGCGGCCCCACAGATCGACTTCCCAGCTGGACGAGAGGCCCAGCGAGTAGGAATCCGTGGAGGGTCCGTTGTTCACTTCGGTCCGGGTGTTCCCGAGCGACCCGTTCAACGTCGGCAGTCGGCTGGCGCCGGAGATGCGGGCGCTGGCCAGAGCTGATTCATAGCGGGCCAGAGACTGCGCGAGGCTGGGATTGCCCGCGAAAGCCTCGTCGATCAGGGAGACAAGCCGGTCATTCTCGAATGACGCGACCCAGTCCACCGTGGGTGCCGTGGAAATATTGTCCGGCGCTGAGGTCCAGCTGTTCGGGGCGTCCGGGAGGACGTCCTGAGGTTCAAAGGCCGGCACACTGGCGCAGGACGCTGCCGTCAACGCTGTAGCCAGTATGAGAAAATTTTTACGCATGCGTGTGCCCCGCACATTCTTACTTCGACTTTAGCCGCATCCTATGGGCGACATAGCGAAAGTCAACATAAATTTATCGAAAAACACTAAATGCCTATCGAATGACATGAAAAGCCTCTCGTTTTTCGAGATGTGAAATTTCTGTAAGCATATTTTTGCCTGTACAATGGGATGCATCTCGGCGGCCGGTTAGATGCATTCCGTCGCAGAAATGTTTCCAAAAGCGCGCAAACATAAGTATCGACATCATCAGTTCTTCTGATCGTGGAGCACGCATTGAGTTCTCGACAGTTTCGCAACCAGCCCTTCATCCGGATCCGGCGCCGTGACACGGCCGCCGTGGCTTCGCTTGGTGGTACGGTTGTGGCGCTGCTTTGGCTCTTCGGTGAGCTGGCTTTCGTGCAGGCTTTCGTCGCGATCGCCACCATCGCAGCCCTGTCGGTGATCTATTATCTGACGGTCAGTACGTCGCTCAATCCGGCGACCCTGGCCGCTGCAGAGGAAAGGGCCAGTGATGCAGTCGTGCCGGCGCCGGCATCCGACGAGACCAGCCTGACGGCCCACGCGCTGTTGTCCAGCCTGCCCGTGCCGGTCCTGCTCATCGCCAGCAGCGGCAAGGTGGAGGACGCCAATCCGGCGGCGCGCGAGTTTCTGGGCCTTGGCAATGAAGCCGGGCACCTGTCCTCGGTGCTGCGACAGCCGCAGGTGCTGGAGGCGGTCAGCCTGGCGTTGCGCGGGGAAACCGTCGACCCGGTCGAGTACTCCAACATGGCGCCCGTGGAGAGCCATGTCCGGGCGTTCATCGCGCCGCTGGGCGGCGGGGGCGTTGCGGCAGCGGAGCGCCGCGCCATGCTGGTGCTGACCGATGAGACATCGATCAAGCGAGCAGACCGCATGCGCGCGGACTTCCTCGCCAATGCCAGCCACGAACTGCGGACGCCGCTCGCGTCGTTGGCGGGTTTCATCGAAACCCTGATGGGCCATGCCAAGAATGACCCCGAAGCGCGGGACCGCTTCCTGTCCATCATGTTCGACCAGACCGAACGCATGCAGCGATTGATCAATGACCTGTTGTCGCTGTCGCGGGTCGAAATGGATGAGCACGTTCCTCCGGTAACGACGATCGACCCCCACAGCATCGTGGAGGATGTGGTGAGTTTCCTGCGCCCGCAGATCGAGAAAAAGGGGATCGAGGTGCAACAGGTGCTCGGCGCGAAGGCGACGGTGATCGGCGATCGCGACCAAATCACCGAAGTCGTCCAGAACCTGGTCGAGAATGCGATCAAGTATGCCGGCGCGGACGCGTCAATCTGCGTCTCCGTGGCGGGGCCCGTTGCGCGCGATGACGCCGAGCGACCGGCGCTGATCCTCGGTGAGACCGCCAGCCGCCTGACCCTGGCGGCGCCCGCCCAGGAGGTCGACGCGCAATTCGTGACCATCCGCGTACAGGACTCCGGCAAGGGGATTGAGCGCCGCGACCTGCCTCGCCTGTCGGAGCGTTTTTTCCGGGTTGATGGTCAAAAGAGTGGTCCCAAGGAAGGTACGGGGCTGGGTCTCGCGATCGTCAAGCACATCGTCAACCGGCACCGCGGTGGCTTTACGGTCGAGAGCGCGCCGGAGATCGGCTCGGTCTTTTCCATCTTCCTGCCGGCTTCGGAGCGGCCGCGCGGAGCGGCGGATGAGACTGCGGATTAGGTTAATTTCGACTATTTCCGCAGAGTGTCACAAAACAGTCGTTCAAGTGTCATAAATCGGCGCATCAATCGCTCTAATACACGCTCCTCAACAAATCGGGCCCTCTGGGCCGCGGATCAGTGTGTCAAGAAACAAGGCGCTCGCCGCTCGATGCGGAAGGGCTCGGAGATAAAATGCACCAGACACAAAATTCGCACATCGTGTCCGCCTATGGCGCAGAACTCGAGCAATTGGTCGATGATCTGCTGCGCATGGGAGGGCTCGTCGAGACGCAGCTCTCGGTCACCCTGCAGGCATTCGTGCGGCGCGACCTGTCGGTGCTGCCGGAGGTGCGTGAGCGCGAAGCCAAGGTCAATCAGCTCAATGACGATATCGACAAGCGCGTCATTCGCCTGTTCGCGCTGCGCCAGCCGGTTGCGACAGATCTTCGCGTGACGATTTCATCCATGAAGATCGCCAATGATCTCGAGCGCATGGGCGACCTGGCCAAGAATATCGCCTTCCGGGCAGAGGACATGAAGGATTTCCCGCCCCTGCCCGTGCTGGGTCAGCTCGAACGTCTCGGTGCGATCGTGGCCAAGCAGCTCAATGATGGCCTGGAATCGCTCGCGCGCCAGGATGCCGCGACGGCCATCCGCGTCTGGCGGACCGATGACGAGGTCGACGAGCACTACAATGCGGTCACGCGTGAGGTGCTGATGTCCATGACGCAAAGTCCGCAATATGTGGAGCCCGGCGTGCCGGTTCTGTTTGTCTCCAAGAATCTGGAACGCCTGGGCGATCACGTCACCAATATCGCCGAGTCCGTTCATTTCATGGCCACGGGTGACTCGCTGGAAGACAGCGACGCATTGAAGGCCTGAAGCAGGGAGTGATCCGATGAAACCCCACGTGCTTGTCGTTGAGGATGAAGACGCCCTCGCCACGCTGCTCCAGTACAATCTGGAGAAAGAGGGCTATCAGGTCACGGCTGCCGGGGACGGCGAAGAGGCCTTGATGCTCGCCGAGGAAGAGACGCCGGACCTGGTCCTGGTGGACTGGATGTTGCCGAAAGTCTCGGGCATCGAGGTTTGCCGCCGCCTGCGCGGGCGCCAGGAAACTGCCAATGTTCCGATCATCATGCTGACTGCTCGCGGCGAGGAAACGGATCGTATCCGTGGTCTCGATACCGGCGCTGATGACTACATCGTCAAACCCTTCTCGATGACCGAGCTGTTCGCGCGGATCCGCGCCGTGCTGCGTCGCATTCGTCCGGGGCTGGCTGAGGATGTCGTCCGCCAGGGCGATATTGCGATGGACCGCGTTGCGCACCGGGTGAAGCGGGCAGACCGGGAAATTCATCTCGGCCCGACCGAATTCCGCCTGCTCGACTATCTCATGCAGCATCCGGGGCGGGTTTTCTCTCGCGAGCAATTGCTCGATGCGGTCTGGGGCTCCGACGTTTATGTCGAGGCCCGCACGGTGGACGTCCATGTCGGACGTCTGCGCAAGGCCCTGAATACCAAGGACGAGCGCGATCCGATCCGGACCGTGCGCTCGGCGGGCTATTCCTTCGATCCAACCGGGAAGTGATTAAGCGTCAAACGGAACAAATACTGTTCTTGTTTGGGCGTTAATCCGCGGTTCAGTCGCGCTTATGTCTTCTGCGAACACTCAAGGAGGCAATCATGCGCTGGGCTGGTTTGATCATTTCCGCAGGAATTCTCGCCGCAATCGCCGTTTCAATGGTGGCGGCTCCGAGCGGATCTTCGCTTTACATCTAGGCTGAGACGGCACGGCGCGCAGGCTGCCCGAGGGTGGCCGGTGCGGACTGTCTGCAAACACGGCGCCTCCCGATCGGGACGGCGCCGTTTGCATGTCTTGCCCCATAGAAAAAGCGGCCACCTCGGGGGAGAGATGGCCGCTATTCTGCCGGACGGGGGGTGAGAGGGGGTGTCCGGCTAGAAATTGTAACGGCGCGTGGCCGCAATCGCGTCCAGGGCGGCAGCGGCGTCGGAATTGCGACGACGGCGCTTCTGGCTTGGCTGGTACGCCATGTTGGCGTGAGCATCGCAATAGGTCTGTTCCCCGGACGTCTTGCGGCCGCAGAAACGGAAATTGGACGATGCCGGGTCGCCGATCGGCCACTTGCACATGCTGTCACGCAGGGTCAGGACGGTGGCAAACTCACCGGACGGCAGGACGGCAGGTTCCACCGGCGCCGGCGGTGTTGCGGCGGGCGCGGAAGGTGAGGGGCGTGCCGGAGTGCGCGCGACGGGTGGAGAGGCGGCCGTGGTTGTGCGCGGCCGGGATGGCTTCACGGTGCGACGGGCCGGACGGGAGGGAGTTGCGCGGCCGGACAGGCCAAGGCGATGGACCTTGCCAATGACCGCATTTCGGGTCACACCGCCAAGCTGTTTAGCAATCTGACTCGCGCTCAGGCCTTCTGACCAGAGTTTTTTAAGTTGTTCTACGCGTTCGTCCGTCCAAGCCATCGCCCTAGATCTCCCGGTGGGGTGCGCTCTTTACCTTGATGGGGGTAAAAGCTGCACATCTCAATTCATGTTTAATTACACTAGATATTGTATCCAAGACGCCGACTGCCACAAGATGGGGCGGTGTCCTTGCCTGTGGAAAGATCTCTTGTCAGGCCAATCGTTAACGGTGATGGTTACCGAGACCTTAAGGGTAATTCGATATGAGTAACGCAAACTTAAGACCTGTGACCGCGCCGCGGAAATTCGGCGCTGTAAACTGGCTAGGCCTTTGGACTCTTTACAAAAAAGAGGTCCGGCGCTTCATGAAGGTCGTGTTCCAGACGGTCATGGCCCCTGTTGCCACGACGCTGCTGTTCATGACGGTTTTCGTGGTGGCGATCGGGTCAAGCCGGCCTGCGATTAATGGTGTGGATTTCCCCGTCTTCCTCGCTCCGGGTCTGATCCTGATGGGCGTGCTCAACAATGCGTTTGCCAACTCCTCGTCGTCCTTGCTGGTGTCGAAGGTCCAGGGCAATACGGTCGACTTCCTGATGCCGCCGCTTTCAGCGCTGGAGCTGTTCGTCGCATTCGTCGGCGGCGCGATCACCCGGGGACTTGTGGTGGGGCTGGCGACAGCACTGACCATGCTGCCCTTCGTCAACCTGGTGCCGGCCCATTTCTGGGCGGTCCTGTATTTCGGTGTGGGCGCGGCCATGATGCTGGCCATGGTCGGGGTGGTTGGCGGCATCTGGGCCGAGAAGTTCGACCACCTCGCCGTGGTGAACAACTTTTTCATCATGCCGGCCACCTTCCTTTCCGGGACGTTCTACTCGGTGACCATGCTGCCGGATGCGGTTCGCTCCATCAGCTATTTCAACCCCTTCTTCTACATGATTGACGGTTTCCGCTACGGCTTTACCGGCCAGGCGGACGGCTCGCTGGTGATCGGTGTCGCGGTGGTCGCAGCCATCAATCTTGCTTTGGCGGTGAGCTGCTATGCGGTGCTGCGTGCAGGCTGGCGCTTGAAGAGCTGATCTTCCCGGCCTAGACCGGAAGAAACGGCGCCCAGTCGGGGGCGCTGATAAACAGCTTATAGGGGAGTTACGCTCATGCCAGCGCCGATGATGGACACGTATGCGCCGCCGGATCTGAATTTTGAACGCGGTGAAGGTGTTCGCCTGATCACCGACAAGGGTGACAAATACCTGGATTTCATTTCCGGTATTGCCGTGAATTGCCTGGGTCATGCGCACCCCAAGGCGGTCGCAGCGCTCACCGAGCAGGCTGGCAAGCTGTGGCATCTCTCCAACATGTTCCGCGTGCCGGCCGGTGTCGAACTGGCCAAGAAGCTGACGGACGCAACCTTTGCCGACCGCGTATTCTTCACGAACTCCGGTGCGGAAGCGATGGAATGCGCGCTCAAGACGGCGCGCCGCTATCACTTCGTGAACGGCAATCCGCAGCGTTACCGCATCATTACCTTCACCGGCGCATTCCACGGCCGCACCTATGGCGCCATCAATGCCGGCGGCAACCCGAAATATCTCGAGGGTTTCGGTCCGGCGATGGAAGGCTTCGACCAGGTCGAGTTCGGTGACCATGAGGCCCTGAAAGCTGCCATCACCGAGGAAACCGCCGCGATCTGCATCGAGCCGGTGCAGGGTGAAGGCGGTGTGCGCGCTGTTCCCGAGGCATGCCTGCGCGGTATTCGCGAACTGGCCGACGAGCACGGCATCCTGGTCATCTATGACGAGGTCCAGTCTGGCGCTGGCCGGACCGGCAAGCTGTTCGCCCACCAGTGGGCCGAGGGCGCCGAGCCGGACATCATGGCGTCTGCCAAGGGCATTGGCGGTGGTTTCCCGATGGGCGCCTGCCTCGCGACCGAGGCCGCCGCTGAAGGCATGGTCGTTGGCACGCACGGTTCCACCTATGGCGGTGGTCCGCTGGCCATGGCTGTCGGCAATGTCGTCTTTGACGAGCTGACGGCTGACGGTTTCATGGACCAGGTCAACGACGTGGCAAACTTCCTGCGCCAGCAGCTGCACGGTCTTCTCGACCGTCACGCTGACAAGGTCGAGGAAGTTCGCGGCAAGGGCCTGTTGATCGGCATCAAGCTGAAAGCGGGGTACGATCCCAAGAAACTTGCAGGTCTGTGTCGCGATCGCCATCTGTTGGTCGGCGCGGCCGGAGACAATGTCTCCCGCATGGCGCCGCCGCTTGTGATCACCCAGGACGATGCCAGTGAAGCCGTTGCCATCATTGACGAGGCACTTGGCCAGCTGGAAGCCAGCTAGACAGAAGACGCATATATGACAGACGCCCCCCACGATCCGCTTGGCGAACACGATGACATCGTCGCCGGTTTTCAGGTTGAAAACCGTGCGGTGAGGGGGCGTGTGTCGCGTCTGGGCGAGACGCTCAACCTCATCCTTTCAGCACATGACTATCCCGAACCGGTCGCACGCATGCTCGGTGAGGCGGTGCTGTTGGCCGGCCTGGTCGGCAATGCGCTGAAGTTTGACGGACGCCTGATCGTCCAGGCGCAGGGCAATGGTCCGCTCGCCTTCATTGTCGCGGAATATGTCGCGTCACAAGGCGTGCGGGGCTATGCCAAGCTCGATCGCGAGGCCTATGACAAGGCCGTCGCGGCCAAGCCCGAGGATATGAGCTGGGTCAAATGCCTGCTCGGCGAGGGCCGGTTGGCGCTGACCATTGATCACGGCCCGAACATGGAGCCGTATCAGGGTGTGGTACCACTGGAAGGCGACAGCCTGGTGGACGCCGCGGAAACCTATTTCCGTCAGTCCGAGCAATTGCCGACCCGGATCCGTGTGGCGGTGGGCGAGCATTGGGACGAGGCCGGTACCCGGACCTGGCGTGGTGGCGGCATGATGCTGCAGGCCTTTGCCAGCGACGAAACCCGCGGCGAAGTCGCCGATGACTGGGATCATTGCCGCGCCCTGTTCGAGACCATCGAGGACGCGGAGCTGCTCGACCCGGATCTCTCGGCCGGCACGCTGCTCTATCGCCTGTTCAACGAGGACGGCGTCCGCCTGTTCGAACCCATGGCCCTGCCCCGTCGGTGCGGCTGTGACCGCCAGCATCTGATGACCATCCTGCAGCGCTTCTCCCAGGACGATCGCGACCATATGCTGGTCGACGGCAAGATCGTCATGACCTGCGAATACTGCAACAAGGACTGGGACTTCACGCCGGAAGAGCTTGGCGGCTGATCAGTATCGCCAGAAGCGCGGGCTCAGAAAGACCAGGACAGCGAGGACTTCCAGGCGGCCGATCAGCATATTGGCGGTCAGGACCCATTTTGCCGTGTCCGGCAGGTCGGCGAACGTGCCGGACGGGCCGATCATCTCACCCAGGCCCGGGCCGACATTGGCGAGGCTGGTGGCGGCACCGGAAAGGGCGGTCGTCGTGTCCAGGCCGATCAGCGAGAGCAGTACGGCACTGACTGCATACACCGCGAAAAAGACGAAGAAGAAACCGAAGACCGAGTGCAAGGCACTGTCCGGCACGCTGCGGCCGTTATAGCGGATCGGGATAATGGCGTTCGGACGCAGCAGGTTTTCCATATAGCGCCGCATGGCCGAGCCCGCGATCTGGTAGCGGAAGATCTTGACGCTGCAGGTCGTCGAGCCGGCACAGCCGCCGATGAACATGAAGACGAAAAACGCGGCCTGGGCCGAGCCGCCCCAGGCATC
>JAYZXG010000344.1:0-3282 GCA_036141435.1 Pseudomonadota bacterium
ATCCACAGCCAGTTAACAACCCCCAGAAAGGCTGTTTCAATGATAAAACCACAGAGGCTCCAGCACCTAGCAGTAGAACTGCCAACAACGAGGTCGTGGCGCTGATTTCATCGAATAACTGCCTCCCTGAGAGCAGCAAAACCATCCCAGCACTCAGCAAGAGCGATAGTTGCGAAAGCCGGACGGCCTTTCGCATTTTTGTCTCTGATTTCGTCACTTGCGCGCCTCGACCATCAGGCCGCGCATGGTGGTGACCGCTTCGCGCAGGCCGCGGAAAATGGCTTCACCGATCAGGAAGTGACCGATATTGAGCTCGATGATTTCCGGGATGGCGGCGACGGGCTTGACGGTGTCATAGGTCAGGCCGTGCCCGGCATGCACTTCCAGCCCGCGCTTGTGGGCCTCGACAGCACCAGCCCGGATCAGTTCCAGGTGGCGCTTCACCTCGGCTTCGTCGCCCGCCAGCGCGGCCTCGCAATAGGCACCGGTGTGCAGTTCGACAACCGCCGCGCCCATGGCTTCGGCGACCGCGATCTGGACCGGATCCGGTTCGATGAACAGCGAGACGCGGATGCCGGCATCGGCCAGCTGGCGCACATAGGGCGCGATGTGGTTATGGCCCGCAGCCACATCCAGCCCGCCCTCGGTCGTGCGCTCCTCGCGCTTTTCCGGCACCAGGCAGACGGCGTGCGGCTTGTGACGCAGGGCGATCTCGAGCATTTCCTCGGTCGTCGCCATCTCCAGGTTCAGCGGCAGCTCGATCTCGGCCATCAGCCGGTCGATATCCTGATCCGTGATGTGGCGACGATCCTCGCGCAGGTGTGCGGTAATGCCGTCGGCGCCGCTCTCGGCGGCCTGGCGGGCAGCGCGAACCGGGTCCGGGTGTGCGCCTCCCCGGGCATTGCGGATGGTTGCGACGTGATCGATATTGACGCCCAGGCGTAAGGTCATTTCAGGCCACGGCTCCCGGGCTTGATGGCCGGAATGGCTTCCAGCTCCGGCGGCAGATTGTCCGGCTCGTACGCCGGGACTTTGTACTGGGTCAGTGAAATCAGCGGCACGCCGACATCGGCTTCACCGGCAGAGCGATCGACCAGACAGCCTTCGGCAATGACCGTGGCACCCGTGGCGTTGATCGCTTCGATGCATTCACGGGAGCTCAGGCCTGTGGAGACGATATCCTCGACCACCAGCACCTTGTCATCACTGGACAGCTCGAAGCCGCGACGCAGGGTAAACTCACCGCCCTCGCGCTCCACATAAAGCGCCTTGAGGCCCATATGGCGTGCCGTCTCATACCCCGGGATCAGGCCGCCCACAGCGGGGGAGACGATCACGGTCGGCTGTTCGGTGAGTTCGGCTTTCAGCTTTTCCGCCAGCGCCTTGCACAGGCGTTCGGTGCGCTCCGGCTCGGCAAAGACCTTGGCCTTTTGCAGGAAAACCGGGCTGCGCAGGCCCGATGACAGGATGAAATGACCTTCCAGCAGCGCGCCCGCCTCGCGGAACTCCTGCAATACTTCCTCGCGTGTCATTCCTCGTCCCACTCCTCTGTTTCGCCGCGCATGCGTTCAGCCGACACGACAATCTCGTTCATTTTCAGGGCGGCCAGCAGATTGGCCAGGTGCCGGGCGTCATACACCTCGACATCAAACAGCATTTCAAAGAAATCTGGTGCGCGGTGCAGCGTGCGCACATTGGCGATATTGCCGCGGTTCTCGCCCACGGTCTGGGCCACCCGCGCCAGCGCGCCCGGCTCGTTGTGCAGCACAGCCTGGATGCGCGCCATGGAGACGGCGTTCTCTTCCGCTTCCGCGGTCCAGGCCAGGTCCAGCCACTCATCCATCTTGTCTTCGTCGTAACGCGCCAGCGTCTCGCAATCGATGGTGTGGATCTCGACCCCGCGCTCCGGCCTGAGCAGTCCGATGATGCGATCGCCCGGCAGCGGCGAGCAGCATTCGCCGAAATGCAGCGTCACGCCCGGTGTCAGGCCCCGCCCGCGCACATAGAGCCGCGCCTTGTCATCATCGATCAGCTCGCGATCGGTGACATCCTCGCGCTCGTCCAGCCGTCCCGGGAAAGCCGCGTTGAGAAGATCGGCAGAGGTGATGCGCCCCCGGCCCAGCGTCTCGTAGAGATCGTCCACGTCCTTCAGCTCCAGCCGCGAAATCGCATCCTTGAGATCGCGCTCGATCAGGGTGCGACCTTCACGGCGGAAGGCATGGTCGGCCATGATGCGACCGATACGGGAGAACTCGTCACGTTCCGATTCACGGATGAGACGGCGAATGGCCGCTCGCGCCTTGCCGGTAATCGCCAGATTCTCCCAGCCGGCCGGCGGCTGGCGCACCCCGCCCTTGACGATGGCCACCACGTCCCCGTTGCGCAATTGCGTCCGCAGCGGACGTTCCCGGCCATTGATCTTGGCGGCGACGGTGGTGTGGCCCAGCTCGGTGTGGACCGCATAGGCAAAGTCCAGCGGCGTCGCGCCGGTCGGCAGCGAGATGAGATCGCCCTTGGGCGTGAAGCAATAGACCTGGTCGGCAAACATCTCGAGCTTGGCATGCTCGAGAAACTCGTCCGGATCGCCGCCCTGGTTGAGAATTTCCACGAAGGGACGCAGGCGTTCCAGCGGGTCGCCACCGGCCGCCTGGGCCGCGTCCGGGTCGTATTTGTAGGTCTCGTTCTTGTAGCGCCAGTGTGCGGCGACACCGCTCTCGGCTACCGATTCCATCTCCTCGGTGCGGATCTGCAGCTCGATGCGCACGCTGTTCGGACCGATCACCGTGGTGTGCAGGGAACGATAATTGTTCGGCTTGGGCACCGAGATGAAATCGCGGAAGCGTTCCGGCACACAGCGCCAGGTCTGGTGGATCACGCCCATCGCCCGGTAACAGTCATCGGGATGCGGCACGATCAGCCGGAAGGCATAGATGTCGGCGATCTCGTCAAAGGTCAGCCCCTTGCGCTCCAGCTTGCGCCAGATCGAATAGGCCCGTTTCTGACGCCCGAAAATCCGCGCATCAATGCCATAGCCCATCAACAGCCGGGTAATGGCCTCTGACACCGCCGCGACTTCCTTGGTGTGCTCGTCACGAACCAGTTTGAGACGGCGGGTAATCGACTCATACGCCGCCGGATTGACGTGTTTGAAGGCCAGGTCTTCCAGCTCGACACAGACACGGTTGATACCGATCCGGCGCGCGAGCGGTGCGTAGATTTCCAGCGTTTCCAGCGCGATACGCTCACGCTTTTCCGCCCGGCCGATGGCGTCGAGCGTCTTCA
>JAYZXG010000345.1:0-13319 GCA_036141435.1 Pseudomonadota bacterium
TCATTCACTGACCATTACAACGATTTATTTCTTTGAATCTGGCAACCTGACCGAGCTCGTCAATCATTTAGTGGGGACGGCTTTCAATGGCCTAGCAACACCAGCCAGCGCCTCTGCCCAATTCTATCAAAGCGGCGGAAATGACTTAGTGACTGATTTAATCCAGTACGTCTTTGGGGCCATGGGCGTCGGTTGCCTCGTCGGATTTTCATTCGCCCGAGCAGCAGCCTACGGCTGGTGGCCGTTTGACCTGATCGGCCGCCTATACTACGGCGGCTTGTACGGGGCCTATCGAGGCTTTCTGAGCAAGGAAGTTTGGGTCGCGGTCCTGTCTAAGGAAAAGGTTGATGGGAAAAATATTATATATTCAGGTGTGCTAGAAGAACTGAAGTTAAAGTCCTCTGGACAAATCGATTACGCTACGATTTCAAAGCCTTACAAGGCGGTTGTTTCCATCTCAGAGCTTAATAATGAAAATCGGCCAAAAAGCATGAAATCTGGGAAACCGGTGTTAATGGGCAATTCAATTTCTAGCCTCATAACCGAACCCAACGAAGATCAAGATTTAGAAATGCTTCTTCAATTCAGCTCCAATCGGTTGATGATAGAAGGCGAGGATATCGCGAACGTTCATCTAGAACGCCAAGACACCCGATCGACGTTTGAGAGCTTCCTCATGCTCAAGGTTTTCTTGAATGATCGTGCTAAACTTCGTCAAACGCCGTTAGTTTTCATCGTCATCGCCATTTTCATCGGCATCGCGATTAGTCTCACCAACTAAAATAAGCACACTCACTCGATCACGCCGATCCCTTGGCATAGGGTTCTCCAGAATCGCTGCGGAGATGACCTCCCCACGTCAACGGCGCCTGCAAACGAAAAGAAAAACCCGCCGGATCGCTCCGGCGGGTTTTTTCGTTTTCGAACTGGGGCAGTCCTATTCGGCTTCGTCCTCAACCATCGGGTTTTCTTCCGGCTTCACCCAGCGGTCGAGCCAGTCGATGCTTTCCGCCAACACGTGCAGCACGCTCTCGCGAGAGCGATAGCCGTGGCTTTCATAGGGCAGCATGACCAGGCGGGCCGTTCCGGCATTGCCCTTCACAGCCGCGAACATGCGTTCGGACTGCATCGGGAAAGTGCCGGAATTATTGTCCATCTGGCCGTGGATCATCAGCATCGGCTCGTTGATATCGTCCGCATGCATGAACGGGCTGAGCTCGAAATAGGTCTCCGGCGCAGCCCAGAAGGTCCGGCGCTCGGCCTGGAAGCCGAACGGGGTCAGGGTGCGGTTATAGGCGCCGGAACGCGCGATACCGGCGCGGAATATATCCGATGCGGCCAGCAGGTGCGCGGTCATGAAGGCGCCATAGGAGTGACCGGCAATGGCCAGGCGCTCGCCATCACCAAAGCCCATCTCGACCGTCACGTCACGCGCCGCCTCGGCCGAGAGGACCAGCTGGTGGATGAAGCTGTCATTCACCGTTTCCGGGTCGTCGCCGACGATGGGCATGGTCGCGTTTTCCAGCAGCGCATAGCCCTGTGTGACCATGAAACGCGGGCTGGTACCGGCCACACGCGTGAACTCGTACGGCGAACCGGAAACCTGGCCCGCCGTTGAGGCGTCATTGTATTCCAGCGGATATCCCCAGACGAGTACGGGAAGGGTGTCACCCTCCTCGTAATCGGCCGGCAGGTAGAGTGTTGCAGAGAGCGGGACGCCGTCCTCGCGCTCATAGGTGATCAGCTGGCGGGAGATGTCGTTCAGCTGCGGATGCGGGTTTTCGAAATCGGTGATCTGCTCGACCTCGCCATCGCGGTGCCAGCGTACATTCTCCGGCGTCACCGGGTCTTCCCAGGATGTCAGGAAGGAGGACCCATCCGCCTCGATCGCACCGATGACTTCCTCATAATTCTCACCGGAATTGCGCCACAGCTCCTCGAACTCGAACGTCTCGACATTCATCCGGCGCAGGAAGGGGCGGTCGCCCTCCGGCGTGGCGCCGTCACCTGCATAAAGGATATGCCCGTCATGCACGTCGACGACCGTGCGGCCAAATTCGTTGCGCGTGGTCAGGGGCGAGCCGGGATTGGCGTACTGGTCTTGCAGGCTGCGCTCTTCGGCAAGGCGGGGCTCGGCACCGCCCTCATCAAAATCGACCAGCCAGCGGCGAACAACACGGGTATCGCGATCATATTCAACGGCAAAGCCTGTCTCGCCCATGTCGGTGAACTGGGTGCCGTAATACCGGTCCTCGGTCCGGAAAACCTCACGTGCCGCATCGGTGAACGGGGCATCGAGGGCCCAGACACTGTCGCGCTGCTCGGCTTCGGTGCGCGGATCACCACCATCCAGGGCCTCGGCCCAGGTCAGCTGGGCCGGATGGCTGTCCTGCCATTCCACACTGCGGCGACCGGTGATCACGCCTCCGATCGGGGTGTTGTCAGCAATCGGCTGTTCGGCGATCTGGGCCACCAGGCGACCGCGCGTATCGATCACCGTCGTACGATCGGCAAACCGCGACCAGGGCACCTGGAAGGAGAAAGGCTGGGTCATCTCGCCAACCAGTATGTAATCGCCGTTCGGCGAGGGGTCGGCCATGTAATAGAGGCCCGGCTCCCCGACGAGACGCGGGCGGCCGCCATCTGCATCCACCAGCGCCAGCTGCGACGTGGCGAGCCACGCAAACAAATCAGCGTCCGGCTGGTCCTGCAGCAGGTCCTGATACGTCCGCACCGGTGCCTCATAGCCCGAGGCTTCCTGGGTCACAGGCCCGACAGGGACCCGGGGGCGCTCCGGCATCGCAGCGCGATCCGGGTCGACCATGTTGACCAGGAGGCGTTCGCCGTGCGGCATCCAGCGGAACGGGGTGAAGACGGCATTGAGACCTTCATCGACAATCTCGCGCGCGCGGCCGCGGCGGATATCGAGCACCCAAAGAGAGATCTGGTCATTGCGGGTGATCGCAAAGGCAACCTTCGATCCGTCAGGCGACCAGCTGATATTGGAAATTCCGGCATCATCCGGCAGGCGAACATCGCGCACCTCCTGGCTGTCGAGGTCCATGATCGACAAGCCGATCACCGAACGCGGGCCATGGCGCCCGTTGGTCGCCGCATCCAGACGCATTCCGGCCAGACGCTCCATCGGGCGCGCCATTTCCGAAACCGGCGGCAGAGCCTCGCGATGCATTAGCAAGATCGTGTCACGCGCCGGGGACAGCGACGTGAACGGTGCCGGCGCCGCGTCGACAATATCGACAATCTCCTGCGGTGGCAGCCGGTAAGGATCCTGGGCAAACGCCTGACCCATAACCATGAATCCGGCGATCGGAGCCATGACGGCCCCGATCAGAAAACGTGTCTTGAACATGAAGCTCTCCCCAAACTGATTTGGGCAAGAGGCTAGTGGTTTTCAGCCAGAGGTCGAGAGCTGGTGGATTTCATTTTGGTAAGCTTCAGCCCCATCACCGGACGCAGGAACGGTATCCGGCGAACGATCTCGAAGCCCACGGCACAGCCTCCCAGGGTAATTGCCACCAAGAGGGCAAACTCCGTCCATACATGGAGCCCCAGACCCGACAGCGCGTACCCGGCGACGACCGTGATTGTCTGGTGAAGGATGTAGTAGGGGAAAACAGCCTCTGTCAGATAGTGGCGAACCGGACCGTCACCCGTCAGGAAGATCCGCGCGAGCCCGAGCAGGCTCAGAATAATCGTCCAGGAAAACACGATGCGACCCAGTCGCGCCGTCCATAGCCAGACCGGGTGCTCCGCCGCCATTTCCCAGTTCTGATAGGATGTGAAGAGGAAAACGCCCAGCACCACGGTGGCGGCACCCGCGATCAGCAGAATACGGTCGACACCGCGCCACAGCCCTTCATTCTTGGCCAGAAGATAGCCCAGCAGCACCATCGTCAGGGATTGTGCATGATTGGCCCAGTCACTGACGAGATTGTGGGTGGTCGGAAAGTCCGGCACCAGGGTGAAACGGATGACCAGGAGCGGGACCAGCGGCAGCAGGATCAGCGAAACCGCGGCAAGGCCACTGCGCGCTGTCATCTGACCGAAGGCGGCCAAGGCCGGACTGTCCGCCAGCCAACGCAAAAGCGGGAAGAGCGGCGCGAGCAGCAGGGAGTAGACAAACAGATAGACCACATACCAGAGATGGTTCCAGGTCGGTGTGTGAACGGACCAGGGTCCGCCCCATTGCAGAGCATAGGCCTGGTAGAAACCGGCAAAGCCCGGGGCGATCTCGCCTGCCGAGCGCAGTTCGACATAGGTTTGCGGCGCGACGACGACATACATGCCGAACAGGATCACCGGGAACAGGCGCCAGCTCCGGTCCGCTGCGAAACGGGCACTGCCCAGCTTGTCCGCCAGAAAACGGATCGCGACCCCGGAGACCAGGAACAACAAGGGCAGGCGCCAGGGGCTGGAGAGCCACATCAGCGGTTCCATCGCGTCATTCGCGCCGAGGCTCTTGGCGTGCCACCCCTCCGTGTTGAAGAACATTCCGATGTGGTAAAAGATCAGCAATCCGAACGCGATGATCCTCAGCCAGTCGAGGTCATATCGCCGTGTGAATTGGGCATTGGGATTGGCGCCGGACATTGTTTCCTCCTGGTCAGCACTCTACCCGCTTCTGATCGGCTTTCTCGTCACAATCTTACAGAGGCACGGGTCAAGACGTGGCTCGCCGGGGCCAATAGCAGCAGGCTGGGGATAAGTGGCGGCGTTCAGGGGTGAGCGGCGACGCCTCGCTTGCAACCCGTGAGCGCTTGGGCATGATCACGCCATGGAGAACCGTGAATACCAGCTCGAACAGGACGCAGAACGTCGATTGCGACGGGTTGCGATCCTCGTGGTTTTCTCGCTGACCCTGGTCATGATGACCGTCAACGCGTCCTCCTTGCTCATGGAAGCGACGCGGGATGGCAGACAGATCAATCCGCTCTTTCCCTGGCTGAGCGAGGGCACCAGCGCGTTCTACATTCTGGTCCTGTTTTTTGTCTTGCTGAGGGTTGAGCGACGGTTCCCGATCGAACCGGGGCACTGGCGTCGCAACCTGGCCATTCACGCCGGCATCGCCGTGGTCTGGTCCGTGATCCACGTCCTGGCGATGGGACTGACGCGTGACGCGCTCTATCCGCTACTGCTGGACTGGGATTACCGCTTCTTTTCCTATCCCGGACCTGTTGAGGTCTTCCTCTACGAGTTCCGCAAGGATCTGGTCACCTACACACTCCAGCTGATGACATTGACGGCACTGCGGACCATTGAGTGGCATCGCATGGAGGCGGCAGCCGCGAGACGGGATGCCCGTGAAAGCCAGCGTCTGACACTGAAATGTGGCGGCCGGGTCATGCACCTCGAAGCCGAAGGATTCCGCCTCGCCAAGGCCGCCGGGAATTATGTCGAGGTCGAATTCCTCACCGGCACACACCTGGCCCGTCTTACGCTGTCAGAGCTGCAGAAACAGCTGACCGAAGCCCGCATTGACGCTGTGCGCTGTCATCGGTCCTGGCTGGTCAACAAAGCGCTGGTGACAGAAATCCGGCCGACCGGTGAGGGGGATGTCAGCATCCACCTGGATGACGGCCAGAAAATACCCGGCAGCCGCCGATATCGTGACCAGCTCGACCGCGCATAGTTTAATTCCACCTTTTTGTTGCGTGGCAAATCCAGAACTGTGATATGCTACTATTGTAGCCGGGCAGTACGGAGGGGGTCCGTCCTTGGCCCGGTAAGGACAGGAATAGATATGAAAAAAATGATGTTGGTAGCGGGTGCAAGCATGCTTGCACTCAGCCTGACGTCGGGTGCCGCATTGGCGTCCGACCCGGAAACTGATGAGCGTATTGCAGACCTGGAAGCGCGGATTGCGCAACTGGAAGAAACCAATCGCCGTCTGCTGGAATTCCTGGAATCGGGTCAATCCGCCCCGGTCCAGAACTCCACACCACACCACCAGCCCGCCCACGCGCCGGCTGAAACCCCGGCTCCGCAGCACCATGCAGCCCATCACGCGGCGCATCACGGCGAGGATGCAACGGGCGGCTATGTCGGCCTGAGCTCTGACTACAGCTATCGCATGCTGGACCACGCCGAAGGCGTGAATACGCGCCAGCTGACCATTCTCCAGGCCATGCAGTCCGGCGAGCTGAACAACCGCGTGACTCTCGGCGGTGGCCTGACGGTCCTGGCCAACTATCAGCAGTCAAACTCCAACAGCAAGTTTGGTTGGCTGATGCGCCACCCGACCTCGAACAACCAGATTGGCGAGGAAGTGTCCGAATTCGTGGTCCATTCTGCGTCTCTGCAGACGACCGCGCGCTTCAGCGACAATATCACGGGCTATATCGAGCTGCTCTACAATCCGGAGCAGAGCTTCGGTGCCAACGCGACGATCACGGGCCTGACCCGCAATCTCACGCAGGTCCGTAAAGCCTACGTTCTGTTCGGGGATCTCGACGAAACGCCGTGGTACGCTGCGATTGGTAAGATGGATACGCCGTTTGGTCTCAATGACACGGTCAGCCCGTTCACCAACTCCACCGTCTGGCACTCCTTCTCCGGCCTCGCCTACGGCGGTATGGTGGGTTACTACAATAACGGTTTCCACTTCCGTGCCATGGGCATCCAGGGTGGCGCACAGTTCCGTGCCCACAACACCTCGGTTGAAGGCACCAATGTACCGTCTCGCGTGAACAACTTTGCGGTCGACGCCAACTACACGGCTCAGCTCGCAGACGATAGCACGCTGCTCGTGGGTGCCAGCTATCAGCACGGGTCGACCTATTGCACCGCATTCCCGGTGTTCCACTTCAACCCGTGCGCCGACAACAACCCGGCATACTCTGTCTACGGTCGTTGGCAGACAGGCAACCTCACCCTTCTGGGCGAATTTGCATCGACCACGGACGTCTGGCCGGGCTCTCAGAACCCGTTTGCTCCGCTGGACGTGTTCGACGCCGTCGAGACGCTCTCCTGGGTCGTCGGTGGTCGTTATGAGTTTGACATCGGTGCGGAAAACCCGCTGGCGGCGTCATTCGAGTTCAGCCGCTTCCGTGCCGGAGACGAGGGCGCACCGTGGGAAGACCAGGACCAGTGGGTCGGTGGCCTCTCCTACTTCGTGACGCCGTCCGTCAACCTCTTCGGTGAGATCGTCCACACAGAGGGTTGGGTTCCGCTCAACTTCCTGTCGGGCGCCGGTCCGGCTGCGCCAATCAACGGCACCTGGTCGGAGAGCGACGCGCAAACCGACGTGATCACGGTTGGTGTTCAGGCCGCCTTCTAGGCCTGCGCGCACGACAAACAGACCCCGCCGGAGCGATCCGGCGGGGTTTTTTGTTGAAGACCGGACAAGAAAAACCCCGCCAGCGCGAACCGGCGGGGTTTCTCAATCTGCAAGTCGAGGACTTGAAGGGGCTTATGCCTCTTCGGACGCGTCCTCGTCCTTCTTGATCTCTTCACCAGATTCCTGGTCGACGATCTTCATGGACAGGCGAACCTTGCCACGGTCATCAAAGCCGAGAAGCTTGACGAAGACCTCGTCACCTTCGGCAACGACGTCAGACGGGTGCTTCACACGCTCATTCTTCATCTGGGAGACGTGCACGAGGCCGTCTTTCGGACCGAAGAAATTCACGAAGGCACCAAAGTCCATGACCTTGACGACCTTGCCCTTGTAGATCTGGCCTTCTTCCGGCTCAGCCGTCAGACCGTGGATCCAGTCGCGGGCGGCCTTGATCGAAGCTGCATCGGCAGATGCGATCTTGATCACGCCGTCATCATTGATGTCGACCTTGGCACCGGTGGTTTCGACGATCTCGCGGATCACCTTGCCGCCGGAACCGATCACGTCACGGATCTTGTCGGTCGGGATCTGCATGGTCTCGATACGCGGTGCGAACTCGCCGAGTTCCTCACGCGCGGTGTCGAGCGCCTTGGCCATCTCGTCAAGGATGTGCATGCGCCCACCCTTGGCCTGGTCCAGGGCCGTTTCCATGATGTCCTTGGTGATACCGGCAATCTTGATGTCCATCTGCAGCGAGGTGACACCTTCAGACGTACCGGCAACCTTGAAGTCCATGTCGCCGAGGTGATCTTCATCACCCAGGATGTCAGACAGGACAGCAACGCCTTCCGGATCCTTGATCAGGCCCATGGCGATACCGGAAACCGGACGCGTGATCGGAACACCCGCATCCATCATGGCCAGGGATGCACCACACACGGTCGCCATGGAGGACGAACCGTTGGACTCGGTGATCTCGGACACGAGACGGATGGTGTACGGGAAGTCCTCGCCGGTCGGGATGACCGCACGAACCGCGCGCCAGGCCAGCTTGCCGTGACCGATTTCACGACGGCCCGGAGCCAGGCGGAAGGAGGTTTCGCCGACGGAGTAGGGCGGGAAGTTGTAGTGGAGCATGAAGCGCTCCTTGTACGTTCCCGTCAGGTCGTCGATGAACTGCTCGTCGTCACCCGTGCCCAGGGTCGCAACGACCATGGCCTGGGTTTCACCACGCGTGAACAGGGCAGAACCGTGCGTACGCGGCAGGATGCCGGCTTCAGAGACGATGGAGCGAACCTGGTCGAGGGAACGACCGTCGATACGCTTGCCGGTCTTGATGATGCCACCGCGAACAACGGAAGCTTCAACAGACTTGAGCACGTCCTTGAGAACGGTCTCTTCGATACCGTCCGGGTTTTCCTCGCTCTGCAGCAGGGCTGCAACAGCCTTTTCCTTCGCTTCGCCAACCGCAGCGTAACGCTCGGTCTTCTCAACGATGGTGTAGGCCTTGGCGATGTCGTCACCGACCAGCTCGCGAACCTTGGCTTCTTCGGCGGAATGATCTTCCGGCTCGTAGTCCCACGGCTCCTTGGCGGCTTTTTCAGCCAGGCGAATGATGGCGTCGAGCACCGGCTGGAAAGCCTCGTGACCGGCAACAACCGCGCCAAGCATGACTTCCTCGGAGAGCTCTTTCGCTTCCGATTCAACCATCATCACGGCATCAGCCGTACCGGCAACAACGAGGTCGAGATCGCTCTCGGCCATCTGGTCTACAGCCGGGTTGATGACGTACTCGCCATCGATATAGCCAACGCGCGCTGCACCGATCGGACCCATGAAGGGCAGGCCGGACAGGCAAAGAGCGGCTGACGCGCCAACCATGCCGACAACATCCGGATCATTTTCCATGTCGTGGGACAGGACCGTGATCATGACCTGGACTTCGTTCTTGAAGCCTTTCACGAACAGCGGACGGATCGGACGGTCGATGAGACGAGACGTCAGCGTCTCTTTCTCGGTCGGGCGACCTTCGCGTTTAAAAAAGCCACCAGGAATCTTACCGGCGGCGAAGTATTTCTCTTGGTAGTTGACGGTCAGCGGGAAGAAATCTGCCCCCGGCTTGACCTGCTTGACGCCAACGGCCGTGGCGAGAACCGTGGTCTCGCCATAGGTCACCATGACCGCGCCGTCTGCTTGCCGGGCGACCCGCCCGGTTTCGATGGTGAGTGGGCGACCCGCCCACTCAATCGTTTCTTTTTGAATTTCGAACATATCGTCTTTCGTACGGATAATGTCGCGGATTAGCGGCGCAGACCGAGCTTCTCGATGATTGCCTTGTAACGCGCTTCGTCTTTCTTCTTCAGATAGTCGAGAAGGCGACGGCGCTGAGAGACCATTTTAAGAAGGCCGCGACGGGAGTGGTTGTCCTTCTTGTGGGTCTTGAAGTGTTCCGTGAGATTGGAAATGCGCTCGGACAGGATAGCAACCTGTACTTCCGGCGAACCGGTATCACCATTGCCACGGGCGTGTTCGGAAATAAGAGCGGTCTTGCGCTCAGCTTCAATCGACATCGTGTTCTCCTAGTAGTCGTTTGCCCCTATGGGGCGAGATTGAAAACGCGCGAAGGCTGGAACTGCCCGGCCGTCGCATCGCCCAGCGCCACTGCGATCCCGTTGTTCTCGGCGAGAACCAGGAAGGTGCAATCCTTGCCCGCAATCGACAGCGGGCGTCGTTGCTCCTTCAGGTCTTGCGCGATACGCGGGAGCAGGACGATTGAGCGTCCTTGCTTCAGTTGGAAAGTCTCGTCGTCGGTAACGGCCAGCGCCGGGATGTCGTCCAGCGCGGTCTGAACCGGGAGCAAGGCTTCCGAAGCGGCGCCCTTATGGGCCATTTCTTCCAGTTCGTCCAGCTTTATGGACTCCTCCTCGGAGAAGGAGCCCACCTCGGTCCGGCGCAGCTCGACGATGTGACCTTCCGTGCCCAGGGCATAGCCAAGATCACGCGCCAGCGACCGCACATAGGCGCCCTTGCCACAACGCATCTCGAACACCGCCTCATCCGCGCTTCGAACTTCGATAAGTCTCAGGGATTCAATATAGATTGGGCGCGGCTCCAGCTCGACGGTTTCACCGTCACGGGCCAGGTCATAGGCCCGCTCCCCATCCACCTTGATGGCGGAATAGGCTGGCGGCACCTGCTGGATGTCGCCGATGAACCGGTCCAGGATGGATTCGATCTGCGCATGCTCCGGTCGGACGTCCGAGGTCGCGACCACCTTGCCCTCGGCATCAAGCGTATCCGTGCGAGCTCCCCAGCGCACAGTGAAACGATAGGCCTTCTCGCCTTCCATGGCGAAAGGTACGGTTTTCGTGGCCTCGCCAAGGGCAATCGGCAGGATGCCCGTCGCTAGCGGGTCCAGCGTGCCGGCATGCCCGGCCTTGTTCGCATTGAACAGGCGGCGCACAGCGGAAACCGCCTGCGTGGAAGTCATGTCATAGGGTTTGTCGAGAATGACCCAGCCGTGGATCGGCAAGCCCTTTTTGCGTCGCGCCATGAGTATACCTTTTCTCATGCCGGGGATCGGACCCGGCCAAGCAAGTCGCGCTGTGTATTGGATCGGACGCCGGTCCGCAAGCCGGTGTCCCGCTCATCGAATAAAAGGATCCGCCCGTGGAAACCCGCTTGTTCTGCCAAAGCCTGCCGGACTAGGTGTTGAAGGCAAGGAGATCCGTATGATTCGTACTTCGCTGCTCGCCCTGCTGATACTGCTGACGCCGCCACCGGTTGCCGCGCAGGACGCCGACATCAGCGCCCGGCTGCGCGCCTATTTCGAGCCCCTGACCGCAACACGCGACTTTTCCGGCGTGATTGCCGTACGCCGGGGCGACGAGCTGATCAGCTATGAGCGCTTTGGCTATGCGAACTGGGAAACGGGCGCACAATTCTCGCCCCAGACCGCCTTTCCGGTCGGTTCCGTCACCAAGAGCCTGACCGCAGGCCTCGTCCTGCAGATGAGCCGCGAAGGTCAGCTCGATCTGGACGCCCCGGTGCGACAGTATATTCCCGAGCTCGATGCGGGCTTCGCCGCGACCGTCGCGGACGTGCTGTTCCATCGCGCAGGCCTCCCCCGCGACTTCCCGGACGGCGCGCTCGACGACACACGCTCGGAAACAGTGATCCGCTGGCTCAACCAGACGCAGTCCTTCACGCCAGGGCCTCATGCGGACGCGTATTCCAATGTCGGTTACAGCCTGCTGGCCATCCTGGCAGAACGGGCGGGCAATGGGCGTTTTGAAACACTGGCCACCCTGCAATTGCTGGCGCCACTGGGCATGACGCAGAGCCGGCTCTCGCGCCAGCATCGATCGCTGGACGTGACAGGATACGCACCCGGTCCCGCGCCGCTCGACCTGCGCCCACCCATGGCGTCCGACCCGGGGTTTGGCGCCAGCGGTCTGGTGACCACGGTGGATGATCTGATGCGCCTCGCCCAGGCCGTCGCGTCGCGCGAGCTCGACCTGTTCCAGGACGATGGCAGCCTGGCAGGCAGTTTCTCTGTCCGCACGCTTGAAAACACCGTTATCTACACGGTCCAGGGCAGCATTCCCGGCTTCTCCGGCGGTGTCTCCATCCTGCCGGCCGAGGAATTGACCATCGCCTATGCAACCAATGTCGAGTCCTGGTCAAACTGGGGCATTCGCGACGTCTTGCACCGCCTCGTGCTCGACCTGCCCGTCACGCCGGCCGCCAGCCGCCAGCCCACCTACCCGCTGGCAGAGACACATCGCCGGCTGTCCGGGCGCTACCAGACCACGGGATACGGGCCTGCCGAGATCGCAGAAACCGAGGATGGCCTGGAGCTGACCCTGCTGGAGCCGGGATGGCGTTTTTATCTCACTCCCCAGCTGGAGGGTGCGGTGTTGTGGCGAACCTTCAATATTCACCTTGCGCCCGCCCTGGATGAAACAGGACAGCTGACAGGTCTCACCGCCACGCAGGCCATGCTGGGCCGGGAGGCCGAGACTTCGACCTGGCAACGGGATATCCCACCCGCATTGCCCGTCCAGCCTGCCAATGACTGATGGCTAGTCGTCCTGGTCGTCGCGCAGGTCCTGGGTGACTTCCGGACGCGACAACAGGGCATCGACCTCGCTGGCCGTGTCAAAACTGTTGTCGGCGTGGAAGTGCAGCTCCGGCGTGAATTTCATGTCGATCTGGCGACCGAGACGACCGCGCAGGAAACCGGCGGTCTTGTTCAGCGCCGTCGCCAGCGCCTTGGCATCGCCCTGGCCGAGCGGGGCAACATAGACCTTGGCAGACCGCAGGTCAGGGCTCGGGCGGACTTCCGTCACCGAGATCAGGACCGATTCCAGAGCCGGGTCCCGCAGACCTTCACGGGCGAGAATATCGACCAGCGCATGACGGATCAGCTCACCCGCACGCAATTGTCGCTGGGAGGGACCTTTGGAATTGTCGAAGCGTTTAGCCATTTCAGATGCGCCTTTGTGCAAGGCGCGGGGGTTTACGCCTGTCGGCGCCAACATGCAAGTCATGCCTGAGGACACAATCCGGCCCTGGCGGGGATTCTCGCTCACGCCGCGCCTTCAACGCTCCCCGGAACAGGCTACGGGATCTGGCGGGTCCGGCTCAAACCCCTGCAATTTCGGCCCATTTTAGTCCCATTCATCCCTCCGACGTGCCAACTCATCCCTTCGGGACCGTCGCGCCCTTTCCTTCCGGCATTCGAGACTGGAAAAGGGTTTCAACGCGACGGCGAGGGGCTGACGCGGATACGGACCGGGTGACGCGTACAATGCTCAACCTGCTGACACTGACGACCGCAGTGCTCGCAAATGCGGGCCTCGCCGCTGACCAGCCGGCTGGCAGTATCGAGATCGCACAGGCGTATATCGCTGCGTATGAACGGCAGGACTTCGAGGCCATGCGAGAATTCATGGCCGACGATGTCGTCTTCACCGACCCGACCTCATTCGATCTTGCCTTCGTCCGGGAGCCCATTCAC
>JAYZXG010000346.1:0-4115 GCA_036141435.1 Pseudomonadota bacterium
GGCGCGTCATTGATGCCGTCGCCGACCATGGCAACCTTGGCGCCCTGCGCCTTGAATGCCTGGATCCGCTCAATCTTGTCCTGGGGCTTGAGCTCAGCTTGCCACTTGTCCAGGCCCAGCTCCTCCGCAATTGCGGCAACGGGAGCCTGTCGGTCACCGGACAGGAGAATGACACGGCAGCCGCGTTCATGCAGGGCGTCCACCGTCTGGCGCGCCTCCGGGCGCAGCTTGTCTTCAAACCGGAAACAGACCGGCGCCTGACCCTCCACATCCAGCCAGGCTTCGGAATGTGGCGCCGCAGACGCCTCGACGCCGATCCAGCGCGCCGAACCCAGCCGCGCCTTGCGACCGCGCACGTGCCCGGCCACACCGCCACCCGGTGTTTCAACGACATCGTCTGCCACGGCGCCCATGCCGGCCGCGTCTGCGATGGCGCGAGACAGCGGGTGACGCGAGGTCCGCGCCAGGGCGGCGGCGATCTCGAAGGCCTCGGCTTCAATTGCATCCCGGTTGACCAGGCGCGGCTTGCCGACCGTCAGCGTCCCGGTCTTGTCGAACACCACCGTGTCCGCCAGCGCCAGGCGCTCCATGGCATCGCCGGATTTGACGAGGACACCATCCTTGTAGAGACGACCGGATGCCACGACCTGCACCGCCGGGACCGCAAGCGCCAGGGCGCATGGACAGGTGATGATCAGGACCGCAATGGCGTTGATGATGGCGGGACGCGGTTCGCCGAGGATGAGGAACCATCCCACCAGGGTCAGCGCGGCCAGGGTGTGGACAATCGGCACGTAGAGCTTGGCCGCCCGGTCCGCGAGACGGACATACCGCGAGCGCGATTGCTCACCCGCTTCCACCAGGCGCGTGATTTCGGCCAGCAGGGAATTGTCACGATCAGCCGTGGCCTCGAGCACCAGCTTGCCGTCCAGATTGAGCATTCCGGAGAAGACGTCGCTACCCGAACGCGCCTCCACGGGCTCGGTTTCACCGCTGACCAGCGAACCATCCAAAGCGCTTTGCCCGTCGACAATGCGCCCGTCCACCGGGACGCGATCGCCGGCCGCCAGCACCAGATGATCGCCCGCCTTCACCTCGCGTGCCGGTATTGCCTCCACGCTGCCATCGGGGCGCAACCGGTTGGCCGTGGCCACCTGCATCGCCGCCAGGCCGCGCGCCGCCTGGCTGGCCTTGGCCCGCAAGCGCATGTCCAGAAAACGCCCGATAAGCAGGAAGAAGAGCAGCATGACCGCGGCGTCATAATAGGTCTCGCCATGGCCGATGAATGTTTCATAGATCGACAAGCCGCAGGCCAGCAGCACCGCCAGCGAGATCGGCACATCCATGTTGACGTGCTTGTGGCGCAGCGCGGTGATCGCCGATCTGAAAAAGGGCTGCCCGGCATAGGCCGCTGCGGGAAGCGCGATCAGAGCGGAGATGCGATGCATCAACGCCATCATGGCATCGGTCATTTCCAGCCCACCGGACCACACCGAGACGGAAAGCAGCATGACATTGGCCATGGCGAAACCGGCCACGGCCATCGCCCGCAACAGCTTGCGCTCCTCCTCCTTTTGCGGGTCAGCTTCCGCTTCCGGTTCATAGGCCGTCGCGGGATAGCCCAGCGCCGAGAGCCTGGCGATGAAATCGCGGGCAGCGCTATCCTCTCCCCGCCAGGCCAGGGCCAGGCGTCCGGTGGAGAGGTTGAGGCGCACCTGCTCCACCCGTGGATCTTCCTTGAGACCGTTTTCGATACGGGCAATGCAGACCGCACAGGTCGCGCCGCGCACCAGCAAGTCGAGATGCGACTGCCCGTCGAGATGGCGGACAAAAGCCTGCGGGTCGGCCTGACCCGGCGTCGGCGCAAGATCAGCGGTGTCTATTGCAGCCATAGCTCGTCTTCCAGCTCGAACGGGATCTCGCCGGTATTGCTGGCCCGCACACGCCACTGGCCATTTTCAACAACTGGCAGGACTGCCACATACAGTCCGGCCCGGCGTTCGGCGAAGGTCAGATCCGTATCCTGGGATGTGTCGGCCTGGTGCACCAGCTGACCGGCCAGCGCAAGGCCCGGGACCACCGCATCATCGCGGTCACGCACTTCGATCAGCAACTCGCCCTCGACGAGGTTCATGCGGGCCGTCCAGCCCAGCTCAGCCTGTTGCCGACGGCGCTCGATGGTCTCGTTGTAATTGACTCCCTGCATGTAGGATCGCGGAACATCCTCACCCGGATGGGTGCGCAGGGCCAGGGTGATGAAGGTCGCATTGACCCCGATCGTGACACCAAAAAACAGCAAGATGAGGACAAGGACGTGCCAGCCCTTCAGGGGTCGAAACCAGGATCTCATCGCGGTGCTCCCGTTACAAATACAGTCGGTGTTATGGCATCCTCGCCGGACACCGGGTCAATGACCCTGAAGACGAGCCGCTCGCGATCGCTGTCGATCGCATCGGCCGGCAAGGTCAGGTAGATCATGAAATCCTGGGTCTGGTCAGCCCCGACCGAAAGTCGCATCGGAGCGTCGTCGCGGGCGCCGATCACGCGCACCTCGAAGCGGGCGTCCCCTTCCAGCACCAGGTCGAAGACCCGGGCTTCGGACGCCTTGTTGATGACCTTGAGATTATATCCGTTGCGGACCGATCCGTCGGACAGCGTCACATAGTTCGGATTCCGGTCACGCTGCGCGTTCAGCTCCAGCTCGGACCGGTTGACCAGGGCGACCAACATCACCGACGCAACAATCGCGAAGGCGACGGCATAGACCAGCGTCCGGGGGCGCACAAAGCGGTAGCGTGCTTTCTCGCCGGCCACGAAGCGGTCGATATTGTCGTCCGTCTCATAGGTGATCAGCCCCGTCGGGCGGTCGATCTTGGTCATGATGTCGTCGCAGGCATCGATACACAGGGCGCAGTGGATGCACTCCAGCTGCGGCCCCTCGCGGATATCAATGCCCATCGGGCAAACGGCGACGCACTGCTTGCAGTCGATACAGTCGCCCCGACCGTCCCAGCTCTCGCCCTTCTTGTGCGGCCCTCGCGTCTCACCGCGGTCATGGCGATAGGTGACGTTAAGCGCCTCGCGATCCGTCATCGCCGCCTGGATCCTGGGCCAGGGGCACATATAGGTGCACACCTGCTCACGCATCGTTCCGGCGAGCGTGTAGGTCGTGAAGGTCAGTATGCCCGCGAAGAGATAGGCAGACAGCGCCGCCTGACCCGTGAAGAAGTTCGCCAGGAGGTCGAACGCATCGTGGAAGTAGAGGATCCAGGCCCCGCCGGTCGCTGCGGCGATGACCAGCCACACGGTATGTTTGCCGACCTTGCGCCAGGCCTTGTTGAAACTCCACTTGGCCTTGTCCAGACGCATGCGGGCGTTGCGATCACCCTCGAACAGGCGCTCGACGGCGATGAACAGATCCGTCCACACGGTCTGGGGGCAGGCATAACCACACCACACCCGACCAAACAGGGCCGAGGCCAGGAACAGGGCCAGCGCGCCCAGGATCAACAGCCCGGTGATGTAATAGACTTCCTGGGGCCAGATCTCGATGAAGAAGAAATAGAACCGACGCCCTGCGAAATCGATCAGCACGGCCTGGTCGGGTGCGCCCTCCCCACGGTCCCAGCGAATGAAGGGCACGAGGTAGTAAATCGAGAGCGTGACAGCCATCAGGAACCATTTCAGGCTCCTGAACTTGCCGAAGACCAGCTTGGGGTAGATCTGTTCGCGCGCCTTGTAGAGATCGCGCCCGGATGCGGCATTGACCGCTTCCACCCTGGACTGGCGGACCCCGGGTGCCGCCATGCTGTGTTTCGATGCATCAGACATGGCGGCTTTAAACCCGGTTTTTTCTAGGGACACTATGCGACCTACTGCCCCGTGGGGCGAGCTGTCGCAGCATCTCTTTCACCGCGCAGGTAAACATACGCAGCAACGGCATCGATGGTCGTCTCGTCGAGACGGTCTTCCCAATGGGGCATCACGCCATAGGGGCCGCGATGGATGATATCCATCACCTGGTCACGGCTGGAACCGTAAAGCCATTCCTGGTCCGCCAGATTGGGCGCACCCTGGAACTGGTCACCGGAGCCATCGTCCATGTGACAGCTTGC
>JAYZXG010000347.1:0-3801 GCA_036141435.1 Pseudomonadota bacterium
TTCGATGAGACCGAGGCCCTGCCGTATGACCGCATGCCGTCGCTGGAACGCTGGGTGCTTCACCGGCTGACCGAGCTGGATGAGGTCGTGAAGTCCGGATACGAGGCCTACGACTTCAAGAAGGTCTATTCGGCCCTGTTCAATTTCTGTGTTGTTGATCTGTCTGCCTTCTACCTCGATGTGCGCAAGGACAGCCTCTATTGCGATCGACCGGACAGTGACCGCCGCCGTGCCTGCCGTACCGTCATGCATGAAGTCTTCATGCGCCTGACGGCCTGGCTCGCTCCGATCATGCCGTTCACGATGGAAGAAGCGTGGCTCTCACGCTTCCCGTCCGAGACTGACAGCGTGCATTACCGCACATTCCCGGCAACGCCGGAGGACTGGCGTGATGGCGCCCGCGCCGAACGCTGGCAGACGATCCGCCGCCTGCGGCGTGTCGTGACCGGCGCGCTGGAGGTCGAGCGTCGCGAAAAACGCATCGGTTCCAGCCTGGAAGCTGCACCGAAAGTCTTTGTGACTGATCCAGCCTATCGCGAAGCGCTGAGCGCGGAAGCCGGCGGGGATCTGGATGAATTCCTCGCCGAGATTTCTATCACCAGCCAGGCCTACCTTGTCGACGAGGACGGCGCGCCGTCCAATTTCCGTCTCGAGGACGTCAGCGATATCTCTGTCGATCCGGGCAAGGCGGAAGGGGCCAAGTGCGCGCGTTCGTGGAAATATTCTCCGGACGTGGGTTCGGATCCGCGCTATCCGGATGTGACACCGCGGGATGCCGATGCACTGGCCTATTGGGACAAGCTGAATGGCTGACCTGGCCCGTGATGTGATGCAGAAACTGGTTCAGCCGGGTTTCGCCCGGCTGGGTCTGTCTCTGGCTGCGGGGATCATCCTGCTCGACCAGCTGACCAAATGGCTGGTCCTGAACGTGCTCAATTTCTCACCGGAAGGCTGTCTGGATTTCCAGCTGGGCCGGGAAGGCGCGTTCAACACATGTGGTCATCTGGAGATTTCTCCGGTCTTTGACCTGACCATGGTCTGGAACAAGGGCGTCAGCTTTGGCCTGCTGGGCGCAGACAATCTGCTGGGGCGTCTGGTGCTGATCCTGTTCTCGCTTGCCGTGGCGGGATTGTTGATCGCTGGACTGCTCGGCTACGGGCCGCTCAAGGCGGATCGCAAACTCCTGACCATTGCCTTTGGCATGATCATCGGCGGTGCGCTCGGCAATGTCATCGACCGGATCGTCTTCGGTGCCGTGGTTGATTTCCTGAATTTCTCCGACGTCTGGTTCCCCTGGGTCTTCAATGTCGCGGATGTCGGTATCAATGTCGGTGTTGGCTTGATCATCCTGGACATGATCATCAGTGATCGCGAAACCCGGCTCGACAAGACTTAATGGACTCCGGGCTGGAGCTTGTCGCAAGACTTCGCTAAACATATGCGCAACAGAATTTGGAGCTTTGCCAAAATGCGTTTGCGTTCCGCAGTTTTCGCCGCTGTAGCGGCTTCCGTCGCCGTTTCCGGTTGCAGCAGTATCGGTGGTGCTCTGGGTGCCGAGCGTTCGACGCCGGACGAATTCCGTACCGTGACGATCGCCCCGCTGACCGTCCCGCCGGAGTATAACCTGCGTCCGCCGCGTCCGGGCGAGCCGCGCCCCGAGGAAATCTATCCGGACCAGCGGGCCCGTGCTGCGCTTCTCGGCGCCAGCGCTGCCTTTGAAGGCTCTGATGCTGAAGCCCTGCTCGTCGCGCGCGCCGGTGGTGGCAGCGCAGATCCTTTCATTCGCTCGATCATCGACGGCGAGAGCGCCAGCGTTGTTCGCAAGAGCCGCGGCTTTGCCGACCAGGTGCTGTTCTGGCGTGATGGCGAATACCGTCCGCCGGTCGACGCGACGCCGCTCGACGCAGCCGAGGAAGCCGAGCGCCTTGCCAATGTCCAGGCAGTAACCGGTGGCGGTGAAGTCGAGATCGAACGCGATCGTGACCTGCTGCCGAAGCTGCCGGGCCTCTAGGCCTCGCTGTTTCAGCTCTTGACCGACTCAGGGCCAGCCGAAAGGTTGGCCCTATGTCTTTGAGCGTGACCAAACCCGTCATCCGCCGGCTCTCGCCGGAAACCATCAACCGGATCGCTGCTGGTGAGGTGGTTGAGCGCCCGGCGTCTGTCATCAAGGAATTGGTTGAGAACGCGCTGGATGCCGGGGCCCGCCGGATCGACATCAGCGCAGAAGCGGGCGGTCTGTCCCGGCTGGTGATCGAGGATGACGGCAAGGGCATGTCGCCCGAAGAACTTGAACTGTGCATCGAGCGTCATGCGACCTCCAAACTTCCGGTTGGCCAGGACGGTGTCGATGATCTTCTCAATATCGGCACCATGGGGTTCCGGGGCGAGGCCATCCCGTCCATTGGCTCGATCGCACGGCTGTCCATCGTCACCCAGGCGCGTGGTGAGGGCGATGCCTGGACGATCACGGTCGAGGGGGGCGTCAGCTCGGGCGCAGCGCCGGCAGCACCGCTGGGACGGTCCGGCACGCGGGTCGAGGTCCGGGATCTTTTCTATGCGACCCCGGCACGACTCAAATTCCTCAAGAGCGAGCGTTCGGAGAACCAGGGCATATCCGATGTCATCAAGCGGCTGGCCATGTCTCGGCCGGATGTTGGCTTCTTCCTGACCCTGGACGGGCGCAAACGCTTCTCTGTCGCCGCGGAAGCAGATGACAGTGTGGCATGTCGCAAGGCCCGGATGGCTGCCGTTCTCGGCGCGGACTTCGGTGACAATGCGCTTGAGGTCGACCAGGAGCGTGAAGGGGTTCGGGTGACCGGTTTCGCCAGTCTGCCGACCTATTCACGTGGCAACTCGCTGCACCAGTATCTGTTCGTCAATGGACGACCGGTGCGGGACAAGCTGCTCGGGGGTGCCGTGCGCGGCGCCTACCAGGATTTTCTGGCCCGGGATCGCTATCCGGTGGTCGCGCTGAATGTGGAATTGCCGACCGACCAGGTTGATGTGAATGTGCATCCGGCCAAGGCTGAGGTGCGGTTTCGTGATGCGGCCCTGGTGCGGGGCTTGATCGTCGGCTCCCTGCGCCACGCCCTCGCGGCGGCCGGACACCGGGCCTCGACAACCGTCTCCGGTTTCGCGCTCGGCGCGGCGCGCCCGGAAGGGTTCAACAGTGGTCCGCGTCCCGCCTACCCGTCTGCCGGAGCAAATCTGGCCGGATGGGGCACGCCGCCCGCACCCTCTGAGCCGACGCAGGCCGAGGTCTTTGATCCGGGGCTGTCGGTTCGCATGGAGGCACCGATGCCCGGCGCGAACAGCCCGGAGGGCCTTGTTCCGCCGGGGCACGCGGCCGAGGCCCAACCGGAACCGAGCTGGCCGCTGGGCGTGGCCCGGGCGCAGCTGCACGAGACCTATGTTGTGGCCCAGACCGCAGATGGCATCGTCATTGTTGATCAGCATGCGGCCCATGAACGCCTGGTCTATGAGCGGATGAAGACGATGATCGCCGAAACCGGTGTCCAGAGGCAGCGCCTGCTGGTCCCCGAAATCGTCGACCTGGATGAAAACGAGGCGCGCCGCCTGCTCGAGCGTACCGATGAGCTTGCCGAGCTGGGTCTGGTCATCGAGGCCTTTGGGGCAGGGGCGATCGCCGTTCGTGAAACGCCGGCCTTGCTGAAGAAGCTGGATGTGCAGGGCCTGATCCGTGATCTGGCTGATGACCTGGCGGCTTATGACCAGGCCTTGTCGCTCAAGGAAAAGCTTGAGGACGTCGTAGGGACCATGGCGTGTCACGGTTCTGTCCGG
>JAYZXG010000348.1:0-8502 GCA_036141435.1 Pseudomonadota bacterium
GCCTGGAGATCCAGGAAGCCGATGATCAGTGATCCGGCCAGACCGAAAAGCGAGGAGGCAAACGCTGTGCCCATGCCCTGGATTGGTCCCTGGATGGCACCGATCAGCGCCGCTGCGTCGACATCGCCTGTGGTGTTGGCCGAGACCGTGGCGACAGCATCGCCAACATCCTGCACCACTTCCAGCAATCCCCAGAAGGTGCCCAGCAGGCCGAGGAAGATCAGCAGGCGTCCAAAATAGCGGGTGAAGGCACCGGCTTCCGACATGCGCGCGCCAACCGAGTCCAGCACTGTGCGGACCGAACCGGCGGAAATGCGGACCCGTCCATCGGCCGAACCAATCATCGAGGCCATCGGCGCGATCATGGCAGGCGGAGGCGGCAGGCTGCCGGGATGTTCGGACGAGCGGAAACGTACCAGCCAGCGCGCAGCCGGGCCAATGCCCAACGCTTGCGCAAACGTGTACAGGACACCGATCACCAGCACCGCGAGGATCAGGCCATTGATGGCCATGTTGGCCCGGAAAGCCTCGGTCAGCGGTTCCAGCAAGGACACGGCGATGGCCAGCACGGCCGCCGTGAACAAAGCCATCCAGATGATGTAACGCCAGGGCCCGGTGAATTTCACCTGCGGCGTTTCCGATTCCACCTGATCATCGTGCAGTACCGGCATGGAGTCCCCTCGTCGCTCGCGAGCCTCTTTGATTGCCACGCATTGGGACAATTTGGAGGCGACGTCAAAGCTTGGCTGCGAATTTTGGCTATCAAATCCTGATTGTTGCTAATTTGGAATGAATGAGTTTCGACGTGAAGAGATTATCTCCATGCAGAAATGGCCCATTTAACACTCCAGACAACGCGCCAACCGGCGCCGGACCGGAGAGAAACAATGTCAGCCACCGCCAGAACCATTTTGCGCATCGATGCCAGCATGCGTCGCGAAGGCTCTGTATCCCGCGACCTGACCGATACGCTGATCAACCAGATCTCTGATGCAGACACTCGCATCATCACGCGCGACCTGCTCGACAACCCGCCCGGCTTCGTCAATGAAGCCTGGATCGGTGCGAATTTCACCGACCCGGCCGAGCGGACGGACGACCAGAAAGCGGCGCTGGCGGCATCAGACGCGCTGATCGCTGAAGTGCGCGCTGCCGACACGCTGGTGATCGGTGTCCCGCTCTATAATTTCTCCGTTCCCGGTGCCCTGAAGGCGTGGATCGACATGATCGCCCGCGCCCGCGAGACTTTCCGCTACACCGAAAACGGTCCGGTTGGCCTGCTGGAAGGCAAGAAAGCCTATCTGGTCGTCACCTCGGGCGGCGTCCCGGTGGGCAGCGACATGGATTTCGCGACCGGTTACATGCGCCACGTGATGGGCTTTATCGGTATTACCGACGTGACCGTGATCGAGGCCGGACAGCTCAACTTTGTCGCCGAGGAAAAACTCATCTCTGCGCGAACCACGATCAAGGCGCTCGCCGCCTGATACAGATCCCCTCCCCGCAAGCGAAACCACCCTGTTCCTCCCGGACAGGGTGGTTTTGTATCTGGTGCTGCCACTCCGATCGCGTTACGCCTATGCCCTGGCGGGGGCCGATTGGGAGGAAGTATGGGCGAGGTGTTGTTGTCGCCCCTGATCGAGCCTGTGCCGCGCCGCGTTCTCGCCGGCGCGACAGCCGTGCTCGCCAATCTGCTGCTCCTTGCGCTCGTATTTGCCGTTCCGCGTCCGGACCATGCGGCGCGGGAACTCCCCCCGTTCGAGATCTCTCTGGTGACCCTGCCCGAGCCGGTTGTTGAAACGGAAGAGGAGACGGTCACGCCGGACGAACCGGTCGCGGATGACCAACCGGAGACCCGGCCCGCCCAAGCCCCCAATCAAGTCCCCGCACGCACAGCAGCGCCTTTGCCCCCGCAGACGGACGAAGAAGACGAGCCAGCTGCAATCACCAGCCTGCAGGCCTTCACCGGTCCGATGGCACTGCCCAACACCACGACGGCGACGCAGTCGGTTTTGCAGAGCGTGTTCTGCTCGACCACGTCGCAGGTCAATCGCGAGGGCCTGCCCTGTCCCGATCCGACCGGGCCGGCGGGCGGGATGTTCGCACGCTCCTACAGCAATGAAGAACTGACAGCGCTGCAGGCAGCCTTCGGCCTGAACCTGTCCCCGGACCAGATACGGGCCCTGTTTACGGACGATCTGCCCGTGCGGGACCTGGCCGGCCAGCCCACCGTTTCCTCGCAACACTCCCAGCACACCTCCTCGGCGGACAGTATGCGGGACAGCCTGCCGCCGCTGCACCCAGACCCGGCATTCGGGGATTGACGCCCCGAAGTGTTCACGCTCCAAAGAGGGCATGAACTTCCTCTCCGATACGACCGCGCCCGCCCATCCCAAACTGCTTGAAGCCCTGACGGCCGCCAATGCCGGCTTTGCCATGAGCTATGGCGCGGATGACATCAGCGCCCGCGTTGAAACCCGGCTGAAAGAGATTTTCGAGACGGATCTGAAAGTCCTGTTCACAGTGTCTGGAACGGCAGCGAATGCGCTGACCCTGGCAACGCTCTGTCCCGGGCATGGCGCGATCCTGTGTCATGACGAGGCGCACATTCATCGCGATGAGCGGGGCGCGCCCGAATTCTACACAGGGGGGGCCAAGCTGATCCCGCTGCGCGGACCGCATGCCAAGATTTCCCTTGAGGAGCTGGATCGCGCCCTCGCCGAGATCCCGGAGGGCTTTGTCCATACCAGCCCGGTCCGTACGCTGTCCCTGTCCAACCTGACGGAGAGCGGAACCGCCTACACCGTCTCCGAGGTGACGGAACGCGCGGGGCGGCTCAAGGACCGACCGGCCTTTGTTCACATGGATGGCGCGCGTTTTACCAACGCCCTCGTCACGCTTGGCTGTTCACCGGCAGAGCTGACCTGGAAAGCCGGCGTGGATGCGCTGTGTTTCGGAGCGACCAAGAATGCCGCCATGGGGTCGGAAGCGATTATTCTCTTTCCATCCGTGATGGACCGGTTTGAAGAACTCCAGATGCGCCAGAAGCGCGGCGGCCATATGGCACCCAAGATGCGCTATCTCGCCGCCCAGTTCGACGCCTGGCTGGCCGATGATCTTTGGCTGGACCTGGCGGGCACAGCCAATCGCCAGGCTCGCCGCCTGGCCGTCGGGCTGGCTGCCACTGACGGTGTGGAGATCCTGCACGACGTTGATGGCAATGAAATCTTTGCGACCATCCCGGCTGACATTGCCGAACAGATGCGTGCGGCAGGCGTTCAATTCTACCAATGGCCGGACGGGTCCGCACGCCTGGTCACTAGCTGGTGCACGAGCGACGCCGAAATCGATGCAGCCCTGAAGGCGACACGACAGGACTTGAAGCTGTAGAACAAAACGAGTACACTTTATACGTGTAATGGAGGAAAGCATGACCTCAGCGCGTGGAATTCGTTTTGATTTATCCCAGGTCAGATTTGATGATTACGGGCGCACGCTTGTTCTCGACAGAACTACAGCGGAAGCCATGCATGCCCTGCTTGGCGAAGCCGATGCGATCGCCTGTCAATCCGGTTGCGGATTGCCGTTTGCATGCGACAGCGCACTGATCCAGCGGCACGAGCTGACGCAGATCGGCCCGGAGCTTCTGATCAACAATGCCGATTTCGCAGCGATAATCCGCAAGCGAAAAGCCGTGGATGCCAAGGATGTGGTGATTGCCTTTGACGCCTATCGACGCATAGAGCCGGCCTAGCTGGCCTCGGCGCGCTCTTCATCGGTGGACCGGCGCCACGGACCGTTGTAACGCGGGTCCTGACGGCGACGGCGATCGGGGCCGAAATAGGTCGTGGCTTTCACAAACCGACGCGGACGCTCGATCAGGGCCGAGATGCGGTGAAACAGGTCGACCGGACGTACCGGCTTGGCCAGGTATTCGTTGACACCGGCATTGATGGCCTCGAGCACCTTTGATTTGTCGGTGTGGCCGGTGACCATGATGATGGGCAGATACTTGTTCGCGCTGTCCGAGGCCGTTCGGACCAGGCGGGTGAACTCCAGCCCGTTCAGGTCCCCCAGCATATAGTCGACCAGGGCAAAATCCGGGTTCACATCGCGCATCGTCTCGAAAGCATCGGCGGCATCGCGGACCTCGACAATCGTACGCACCCCGAAACCCTGCAGAATGGTCCGCAGGATCGTGGACATGTGCGCATTGTCCTCGACGATCAGAACTCGAACTCTGTCAAAACTTCCAGACATGGATCCCGCTGACGCGATAATGAATCAGAACGCTTTCGGACATACTGCCCCAGCGGTCTTAACCAAGTCTTGACCATAAGACCCCCGATCGCAGGCAAATGTCGCCGCCACGCCGCAGTCAATCGGGCACCGGTTGCAAACGCCGCCAGCCCCCCGCGACCGCCTGACGCGCGGCGCCGGGTCACAGCGCACGGTTTTCGTGTTAATGTTTCTATCGTGCTTGTGTTTGACGCGTATCAGCGAAAGGCGAAGCCATGAATATTGCCGAGACAGCCGTACGGGGCCTGATTGTCCGGGCCCGGGGATATGACGGCAAGGAACAGATCGACGATCTCGAACGCGATCAGGACACCGCGGAAACCGATGCCGTGGAAACCCTTCAAACCGGCCACACCGATGAGGGACGCGATGAAATCGAGGCCTGGATCGACGGGCTGGACGAGGAAGCGCAAGCCGAGCTCGTGGCCCTGTACTGGATCGGTCGGGGCGATTTTGAGGGCCGGGACTTTCCCCGCGTCGTCAATGCGGCCCGCGAAAGACGCACGACGCCAACGGCCGACTATCTGCTCGGTGCGCCCCTGATGGGTGACTATATCGAGATCGGGCTGGACGCGGTGATCGAGGCAGACGTCTACGACGACGCCTGATCCAATCCGCCCCGGACCAACGCCTCCCGATCCTGGCCGGGAGGCGCCAGTGGCGTTTACGTGGTCTGTGCCTTGCGGCTGGCCAGGACGGGCCACACCATCAGGGCCAGGAAACCCAGATTGAAGACGCCATTCATCGGCGCGCCGGCGATCGCGGAACCGGTTGAATCAACGACAAACCAGGTCAGCGCGCCGAGCAACAGCGCCTTGGACAGGTCGCATTCCTTTGACAGGGCCAGCATGAACACACCCCAGCCCGTCATCAGCCCCCCGGCCACAGCAGCAACCAGCAGGTGAACACTGTCCAGCGCGCCCGGGGAACCATCCAGCGGCCAGAAGGCCAGGTCTCCGAACGCTACAAGAACAGGCCGCAGCGGCGGCAGTACGGCCAGCGCGGTCAGAAGACCGGAAATGATCAGCGTCCAGGCCGGCAGGGTGAGTTGTTTCGCTTGCATATTGCTCTCCATCACAATGACCGGGATGAAAGCCTGCCCGATGTCACGGCATCAATTACCCGCGAGGTAATGGATCTCCGTCAGATCCTGCGCTCTACTGCCGACATGACCCAGACCAACCCGGCAAGCGCCGCCCATTCCGACTTCGGCAAACTCCTCAAGGACTGGCGACAGCGCCGCCGCATGAGCCAGCTCTCGCTGGCCCTGGAGACCGAGGTCTCGGCCCGCCATATCAGCTTTCTGGAAACCGGCCGGTCCGCGCCCAGCCGCGACATGATCCACCGCCTCGCGGAAGGTCTGGAATTGCCATTGGAGATCCGCAACAGCTTTCTGGGCAGTGCCGGTTTCAGCCCGGCCTTCCGCGCCTCGGGCTGGGACAGTGCCGAACTCGCGCCACTGCGGACCAGCCTCACTCGCCTGATGGAAGCGCACGCCCCCTTCCCCGCCCTCCTGCTGGACAGGCATTTCAACGTGCTCGACACGAATTCGACCGGTGCGCTCTTCCTGCAGGGTCGCACCCCGGGACCAAACACCAACCTGGTCGAAATCATGCTGTCCGATCCGGCGGCCCGCGCGCCCATCCTCAATTGGGACGAGATGGCACCGGCCATGCTGACCCGGTTGCAGGCCGAGTCCCGGCATGCCGGGGGAGATCCGGTGCTGGATGCCTTTGCCGACCGGCTGGCCGGCTTGATCCGGCCGGGTGTCCAACATCTCGTCCCCAACACACCCTGCCTCACCGTTCGCTACGCGATGGGTGACGGTGTTGAGCTCACCTTGTTCTCAAGCGTGATGGAAGTGAGCTCAGCTTTCGACGTGACCATCAGTGATCTGCGGCTCGAACTCTTCTTCCCCGCAGACGATCACAGCCGCGCGCTCTTGAACCAGTGAGGCTTGATCTCCCGGCGGATTGTGTCATCTCCGGTAAGACACGGAGATTTCCCATGCTGCGATCACTTGGCCTTCTGATCCTTGCCCTCAGCCTCACGGCGTGCACACCGCCCCCGGCGCGACTCGCCGCAGGTAGCGAATTGCAAACCGTCCCCCGCGTGGACCCTGACCGCTATCTCGGACTGTGGTTCGAGGTGGTCCGCGCAGACCACAGCTTCGAGCGGGGTTGTGATGGCGTGACAGCCTTCTACGAACGTCGACCGGATGGCGACATTCGCGTTATCAACCGGTGCTGGGAAGGCGGACTCGACGGCGAGCTCGACATCGCGGAGGGCCGTGCACGCATCGTGGAGCCGGTGTCCAACGCACAGCTTGAAGTCAGCTTTTTCGGACCGTTTTTCGGGGATTACTGGATCATCGATCTGGCGGAAGATTATTCCTGGGCCGTCGTATCAGAGCCGTCCGGGCGGTATTTGTGGATCCTTACACGCGAGCCGCAGCCGGGCGAGGCGTTCATCAATACGCGCCTGGGCGAATTGCGGGCCCGCGGGTTCGATACCGAAGGGCTGATACGCCCGGAACAGTGGGATTCCCTCGAAGCAATGCCCCGTACGGGTTTGCCGGACTAGATCGTGCGGCGCCAGACGACTTCCGTCGCCGGGTTACCGCCGAGATTTTCCTCGTGCGCCGCAATCACCTTGCGCAGCCGCTTGCCCAGCACTTCCGGCATGACCGGCTTGACCAGATAGCCATTCGCGCCCGCCATGACGGCTTCGTTCACCACATGGCTCTCGGCATGGCCGGTCAGCAGGACAACGGGCGTCTTGTGATTGGGATGCACCCGGTTATTGCGAATGGCTGTGAGGATCTCGATGCCATCGCGACCACCCAACTCGTAATCCAGCAGAACCGCGTCGAAGACCTGAGACTCCAAAGCCGTCAGCCCGGTGTCGACGTCCATAGCGGAACAGACGCTCTCGGCACCCAGCCCCTCGACCAGGCGCACGATCAAGGTGCGGACGGACTCCATATCCTCCACCACCAGAATGTTGAATCCTTGAAGCATTTGCATCGGCATGGTCTTGCTCACAGCCGTCTTCCGGCTTCCCTGTTTACCAAGGGGCATTGAACAATCGCTTAATGAAACGCGCGAGTTGCGTGAATTTCGGTTAATCGCGTCACATGGATGACGGTTTCCAGGCTCGCCCCCAAAGTGGAGGCGTTGATCGGCTTGGGCAGGATTGCGTTTGCCCCCGCTTCCGTCGCGCCATCCGCGAGATGAGGCAGATCGATCGGCGCGAGCAGCAGAACCACAAGGTCAGATGCGTCTGCCAAGCTCTGGTCCCGCAATTCGCGGACGACATCCAATCCCGACGCCTGTCCCAGATCATAATCAACCAATGCCACATCGGGCCGACAGGTATTGGCCAGAATCACGGCCTCCTCCCCGTCGCCACTCTCGATCACATCGGTGACCCCCAAACCGTGCAGCAGTGTCCGGATCACGCTTCGAACCGCGCGACTATCGTCGATCACCAGGACACTCAAACCTTCCAGAGGTGGGGGCATGCGGACATTCTCCCGATCCATGCCGACAGGGTTAACGGCGCAAATTAACGGCGGACTACCGGGCGCTCATCGATTATGACCCAGCGGCCGGTGCGGCCCCCGGCACGCTCCTGACACTGCGCTGGCAGCAGCCCCCTAGCCGCTCCGCCTGAGCGTGCGTATATCTCGGGCATGGCCAAGCTTACTGTTGATGACACCCTGACAGCACCGGAAGATTTCGTGCTCGACACGCTGCCGACCGAGACGCCGGACACCTGGACCCCGCACCGCCCCGATCGCCCGGAAAAGGCCGAAGGCGGCCTGCGTTTCCAGTGTGTCTCCGAGTTCGAGCCAATGGGCGACCAGCCCGCCGCCATCAAGGAGCTCGTGGAAGGCCTCAAGGATGGTGAGCGTGACCAGGTCCTCCTGGGCGCCACCGGCACCGGCAAGACCTTCACCATGGCCAAGATCATCGAGGCCGTGCAACGCCCCGCCCTCATTCTCGCCCCGAACAAGACCCTCGCCGCCCAGCTCTATGGTGAGTTCAAATCCTTCTTTCCAAACAATGCAGTAGAGTATTTCGTATCCTATTATGATTACTACATGCCCGAGGCCTATGTGCCGCGCACGGATACCTATATCGAGAAGGAATCCAGCATCAACGAGGCCATCGACCGGATGCGTCACGCGGCCACCCGCTC
>JAYZXG010000349.1:0-4880 GCA_036141435.1 Pseudomonadota bacterium
TGACGAACAGCCAGGACTGGTGGCCGGCCGATTACGGTCATTATGGCGGCCTGATGATCCGTCTGGCCTGGCACTCCGCTGGCTCCTACCGGCTGGCGGATGGCCGCGGCGGCGGTGGCGCCGGCAATATCCGTTTCGCGCCGCTCAACTCCTGGCCGGACAATGGCAATCTGGACAAGGCGCGCCGGCTGCTCTGGCCGCTCAAGAAAAAATACGGCAACAAGCTGTCCTGGGCAGATCTGATCCTGCTCGCGGGGACCGTCGCCTATGAAAACATGGGCCTGAAAACCTATGGCTTCTCTTTCGGTCGCGAGGATATCTGGCACCCGGAGGAGGATGTTTACTGGGGTGCCGAGAAGGACTGGCTGCCGCCATCGGACACGCGCTACGAGGATGTCTCCAGGCCCGATAGCCTGGAGAACCCGCTCGCCGCGGTCCAGATGGGCCTGATCTATGTCAATCCGGAAGGCGTCAACGGCAAGCCGGACCCGATCAAGACCGCGGCCATGGTGCGCGAGACCTTCGCCCGCATGGCCATGGATGACGAGGAAACCGCGGCGCTGACCTGTGGTGGACACACGGTCGGCAAGGCCCACGGTAACGGCGATGCCGGCGCACTCGGTGCCGAGCCGGAAGCCGGCGAGCTGGAGAACCAGGGTTTTGGCTGGATGAATCCGAACCTGGACGGCAAGGCCGCAAACGCGGTGACGTCGGGTCTGGAAGGCGCCTGGACGACCAATCCGACCGAATTCGACATGGGCTATTTCGAACTGCTCTTCGGTTATGACTGGGAGCTCAAGACGAGTCCCGCCGGGGCCCAGCAATGGCAGCCGATCGACATCAAGCCGGAGCATATGCCGGTCGATGCCTCGGACCCGTCCGTGCGGCGCATGCCGATCATGACCGATGCCGACATGGCCATGAAAATGGACCCGGCCTATCGCGCGATCTGTGAGAAGTTCATGGCGGATCCGGCCTATTTCAAGGACACGTTTGCGCGCGCCTGGTTCAAGCTGACCCACCGTGATCTTGGACCGCGTACGCGTTATATCGGCCCGGACGCACCGGCCGAGGACCTGATTTGGCAGGACCCGGTCCCCGCCGGTCCGACCGGCTATGATATTGATGCGGTCAAGGCGAGCATCGCGGCGAGCGGCCTGTCCGTCTCCGACCTGGTGTCGACCGCCTGGGACAGTGCCCGCACATTCCGCGCGTCCGACCTGCGCGGCGGCGCCAATGGGGCGCGTATCCGCCTGGCGCCGCAAAAGGACTGGGCCGGCAACGAGCCGGAGCGCCTGGCCCGTGTGCTTGGCGTGCTTGAGCCGATCGCCGCGCAGAGCGGTGCCTCCATCGCTGATGTGATCGTGCTGGCTGGCAATGTCGGTGTGGAGCAGGCCGCCAAGGCGGCCGGGTTCTCGTTGACCCTGGACTTTGCCCCTGGCCGGGGCGATGCGACAGAGGCGATGACCGACGCTGACAGCTTTGACGTGCTCGAGCCCGTGCATGACGGTTTCCGCAACTGGCTGAAAGAGCACTATGCCGTGATGCCGGAGGAGATGCTTCTGGATCGGGCACAATTGCTTGGCCTGACAGCGCCGGAAATGACGGTGCTGATCGGTGGCATGCGGGTGCTCGGCACCAATCACGGAGGCAGCAAGCATGGCGTTTTCACCGATCGGGAAGGCACGCTGAGCAATGACTTCTTCGTCAACCTGACGGATATGGGCAATCGCTGGGTCCCGACAGGGCGCAACGCCTACGAGATCCAGGACCGGGCATCCGGCGAGGTGAAATGGACCGCCACCCGGGTCGACCTCGTCTTCGGTTCCAATTCCATCCTGCGCGCCTATGCCGAGCTTTATGCCCAGGACGATGCCGGCGCCAAATTCGTTCGCGACTTCGCGGCGGTCTGGACCAAGGTCATGAATGCCGACCGGTTTGACCTGAACTAGTCGATCCAGCACGACGAAACAGGTCGCGGGGGCGGTGGAAAACAGCCCCCGTTGTTTTTGTGGGGGCGCGAATTAGCGTGTAGCCCGGCGCGCTCACCGTAGAAGGGCGGCCCAATCGAGAAGGAGACGCACACATGAAGCAGCACCTGCAAACCGAACCCCGTTTGTTTGCCGTTGAGATGCTTCATGTCTGCCCAGATCACACTAGATTGTCTTTCCCTTCACACGCCTGACGCCAGGCCGCTTTTTTCCGACCTGTCCCTGACCATCGGTGCCGAACGTATCGGTCTGGTGGGGCGCAATGGTTGTGGCAAATCCTCCTTGTTGCAGGTGATCGCCGGCCGACAGCGTCCGGCGAGCGGATGTGTGCGCCGTATCGGCAAGACGGGTCTGCTTGACCAGCACCAGGAGGTCCTGGGGCTGAGCTGGGCGGACGGTCTGGGTGTCGGCGAAGACTGGCAGCGCCTCAAACGCATCGAGCGCGGTCGTCCCGAAGCAGACGATATCGAGCTGGCAGTCTGGGATCTGGAAAGCCGCGTTGAAACCTGTCTGCACGCGCTGGACTTGCCGGTGCGCGATCTGGACAGCCCTCTGGAGGCCAGCAGCGGTGGCCAGCGCACACGCCTGGCATTGGCCCGGTTGATGCTGGCGCGGCCGAACGTGCTGTTGCTGGACGAGCCCACCAATAATCTCGACGCCGAGGGGCGAGCGCTGATCCACCGGCTGGTCCGGGAATGGCGTGGCGGTCTGGTACTGGCCAGTCATGACCGCGACCTCCTCGAACATGTCGATCGCATTGTCGAGCTCAGTCCTGCTGGCTGTACGGTCACAGGCGGAGGCTGGTCGAGTTATGTCGCCGAGCGCGAGGCGCGTCGGGAAAGACTGGCCAAGGCCGTGGAGACCGCGCAGTCCGGATTGCGCCAGGCCAAATCCGCGGGCCAGCAAAGAGCCGAGCGCAAGGCGCGATCAGACGGGCAGGGACGCGCTGCGCGACGTTCCGGTTCCCAGAGCAAGCTGATCCTGAACGCCCAGCGTGAGCGGGCGCAGGGCACGGACAGCCGGACAGTGGCCGCCAGTGCGCGCCAAATCAGCAACGCCGAGGACGCGCTGCAACAGGCGCGCGAGCAGCTGGACGTCATCACCCCGCTTCACATCGCCATCCCGCCCAGCGGTCTGGCGGCGGGCCAGAATGTGCTGACAATCGATAATGTCGCGCTGGAGCGGGGCGGGCGCGTCCTGTTCGAGGAGGTGAGCCTGGACATCACCGGGCCCGAGCGTGTGCACGTCCAAGGCGCGAACGGTGCGGGCAAGAGCAGCCTGCTGGCCCTGGCGAGTGGAGGACTGGCACCGTTTTCGGGCGGGGTCCAGCGGCATGTCCCCATCGCCATTCTCGATCAGCATGTCGGATTTCTCGCGCCGCGCCAGAGCGTGCGCGAGAATTGCCAGCGTCTGAACCAGGAGCTGTCTGATAATGACGTCCGTGCGGCCCTGGCGCGTTATGCCTTTCGCAATGAGGCGGCGCTGAAACCGGCCGGAGTACTCAGCGGCGGAGAGCGTATGCGCGCCGGACTGGCCTGTTTGTTCGCGGGCTCTGCGATGCCATCCCTGTTGATTCTCGACGAGCCCACCAATCACCTCGATATCGAGGCGGTGGAATTGCTCGAGGCGGCCTTGCAGGCATTTGATGGTGCGCTGCTGATCGCCAGCCATGACAGAGCGTTTGTGGCGGCACTGGCGCCGGAGCGGCGGATCGAGCTGGGCTAGGGCTTGACTCACAGCAGAAACATAACAAGATATATATCAAGTTATGGAGGTGGAATTGGTCGAGGATTTTGTCGCCAGTTTTGGCCATACGGCACTGGGTACACGCCTGAAACGGTCCGGCATGGCCATGCAGGCCGTGGCCCAGAAATGGCTGCAGGCGCAGGGCTGTGAATTGCCCTCGGCGCAGATGCCGGTACTGGCAGCGCTCCATTTCCATGGCGCCCAGTCAACAGGTGAGCTGGCGCAGATGCTGGTCATCGCCCAGCCGGGCGTCTCTCGCATGATCGACCAGATGGAGAAGGGCGGCTGGGTTGTCTCCAGCGCAACAGACGCAGACCGCCGGGTGCGCCGGATTACGTTGTCTGACAGAGGCACGGCACTTGCGGCGCGCGCTGCCAGGGAGCTGTGGCCTGTGATTGATGCGGCTGTGGCAGAGCTGTGCGCTGACCTGGACGGGTGCTTTATCGACCAGATCGCGGCCCTGGAGGCCCGGCTGTCGGCGGGCGTCATGCAGGACCTGCTGGACAGGAAGGCCGAAGAGAGAGGCGCAACACAATGACCCTGCTTGACCGACCGATCTGGTCCAGCCTGACCACGCATCACGAGCGTTTCTCGAGGGGCGACGACCTGGCCCGGCGTTTCCTGCCGGATGTGAACAAGTTTGTCTGTGGTGTCGATGACGGCGAAGCGGCGATGCAGGCCGCCGGCGCGTTGGTGGGGAAGGGCGAGGAGGCCTATTTCCTGCAGGTCCAGGAGATCCGTATTCCCGATGGCCTGACCGCGACTTTCGAGGCGCTTGGCGTGCAGATGGTGCGTGAAGACCCGTCATTCCTGCCCGTCGATCCATCGGACATGATTGCGCTGGGTGAGGAAGATGCGCCTGAAATGCTGGCGCTGGCGACCGAGACCAAGCCGGGACCGTTCCTGGCCCGGACCCACGAAATGGGCCAGTTCTGGGGGATCCGGATTGATGGACGGCTTGCCGCCATGGCCGGCGAACGCATGCGTTTCCCCGGTTATACCGAGGTGAGCGGCGTGTGCGCGCATCCCGATTTTCGCGGCCAGGGGCTGGCCAAGCGGCTGTCTGCCCATGTGACCAACGAGATCATCCGGCGCGGCGATATTCCTTTCCTGCACGCCTGGGCGGACAATGCGACAGCGATC
>JAYZXG010000350.1:0-3223 GCA_036141435.1 Pseudomonadota bacterium
CTCGTGCTGTCCCGCGATGCGACGCCGTCAATGATCACCCTGGAGACCGCGATCATCCAGGATGATTGTTTCGGTTATCTCATGGAGGAGATCGACCTGACGTCTCAACACGGTATCCGGGCCGATATCTGATCCGCATCGACCGGGTTCCAGCTGGTCAGCTCCGCGGCCACTGCACAGCGCTGGGCCTCATCGAGGCGCGTGTCCGCAACAAGGGCGTCCAGGATTTGCCCGAGGCTCTCCCCACCGGCAATCATCTGCTGTCCACCGGCTTCCGGCGTATCGAAACGCATGAGCGCACCCTCCGGCGTCCAGGGCTGCCAGCCTGGCGCGGGTGCACCGGTATAGGCAAACCGTCCCCAATGGCCGCCCATGGCACCGGCGATGGCCTCTCGGCCGGGCGCGTTCTCGGCGGTAAACAACAGGCGGTCCAGATCCCCGTAGAAATCAAAGTGGTTGAACACGAAGGGGATTTCCATCGAATGCGCCGCGCCGAACAATTGACCGCTATCGGTGACCAGGAAGGACCCGCCATCATTCCAGTCAAAGCGATAGGCCCAGACATTCTCATGCCCGCTCGCGACCAGCCGATTGGCCAGTTCATCAACCGCGAGCGCCCGCCAGAAACGGCTCGGATACTCCGCGATGGCTTCGTAGGATTCGGCGTCACGCGGCCATAACAGCAGCCCGAAGCGGCGGACCAGGTCAGGGTCCAGCGCCTTGTAGAGCTTCATCTCTTCCAGATTGGTCCCGGTGATCAGCGGCAGATCGCCAAATCCGCCCGGCGTGGCGGCGGCGCCCAGAATACCGCCTTCCGGCAGCACAACGCCGTCTTCGATCATGCGCGGCAATTCCATGCTGTAACCAACATTATAGGCCTGGAACAAATCCTCGAGCGGGACCGCCCGAAGCGCCGCACCGCTGCTCCCTTCCCCGGCAATGGCGCTGGCAATCTCCAGCCCGCCATTGGCCTGCCAGTCCGAACCGGTTTCCGCGATATCCAGCGGTACGGACCAGACGATACCGCTCTGTATGATGCCCGCATGGAACAGGCCCCGCGCCAGCGGGCTGGCCATCAGACCGGCCACATTATGACCGCCGGCGCTCTCACCGAAAATCGTCACCCGATCCGTATCACCGCCGAAGGCCGATGCGTTGGCCTGGACCCATTCCAGCGCCGCAATCATGTCCAGCAGGGCGAAACTGGCGGCCGTGTCCGTCTCGGTTTCGGCATCCGCGCGCAGGCCGGGATGCGCAAACCAGCCAAGCGGTCCCAGCCGGTACTGGATGGCAATGACAATGACGTTCTGGTCCAGGGCAAGACGGGACCCGTTATAGGCCGCTGAACGCCCCCAGACATTGCCGCCACCATGGATCCAGACCATGACCGGCAGGTCCTCGGCACCAGGCGGCGCATAGATATCCAGTGTCAGACAGTCTTCATCACCGACCAGAAGGTCCGGCGCCAGGCCCTCGGCCTCGTCCAGACCATTGGTGATCTGCGGACAGCGTGCGCCATGGGCCAGGGCCTGCAACGGGCCATCGAACATTTCCGCGGGACGCGGGGCACGCCAGCGCAGTTCGCCGACCGGAGGGGCCGCATAGGGTACGGCAAGCCAGGCATGCGCGCCCTGCGCGGTCTCAAAACCGACGAGCTCGCCCTGGGAGATCTGCCGCCGGGTCTCTTCCAGCGGCTGGACCGGCGTGTTGTCCACACCCCCACTACAGCTGGCAAGCATCAGACCACAGGCCAGGACAAGGCCAACAGAACGCAAGAAACCGGACATGTCATTCTCCCCGCAATACCCACATCACACTAGGTGGCCCAGGGCGGGAGACAAGTTGAATGCCCAGAATATCGGTTGGAAAGACGGAATCACACTCGCCCCGGACGCGAACACCCCTGGCGAGAATCGCCTGCAACGGGAGTGGAGTACACCATCCTCTGATCAGGTAAGATAATGATTTTAAGAGGAAATGGTGAGCCGACAGGGATTCGAACCCTGGACCGTCTGATTAAAAGTCAGATGCTCTACCAGCTGAGCTATCGGCTCCCGTCCCGAAGGAGCGCGGAACATATGCGCGAGATTCCGCGGGGTCAATCCGCCTTTGCTGCGATATTTCAGCATTTTTGATGATCTTTCGTCACATTCTTCAGTATGATGCTGTGCATGAGGGGATCGAATCTCATTTTAACGTGTGTTCTTGCGGCGTTAGCTGCAACAGCATGCTCGTCCACGCGGCAGCGCGCTGGTGACGCCACGGACTTTGCACAAAGTGAAACCCGCACTGCAATATCAGATGCAGCGGGCCTGCCCCGACGCCGACCCGGCCAGATCATGGTCGATGAAGGCGACGACACCGTGCCCACCCCCTATGGCGGCGAAGGCTCGCGCCGACGCTGTTCGACCGTGGCGCGCGATATTGCGCGTCTGACGGTGATCCTCGGTCCCGACATTGAAGAAGTTCAGCGTCGCGAGGCGGAAGACGCCCCGGACGATGATGGCTGGCTGTCGCGCGGTGCCCATGCGGCCTCCCGCGCGCCGGGAGCGGCCGCTGACGGTGCCCGCAGTCTCTACCGCTCGACCATTGTCGGCCTCAATCCGGTGCGCCCGGTCGTCCGTTTCATCGGTGGTGCCGGCCGCATTGAACGCGAAGCCGACCAGCAACGCGACTACGCCCAGCGCCGCCGCGGCTATCTGCGTGGCCTCTATGACGGCTTCGGTTGCCCGCCGGCACAGATGCGCCGGGCGTTCGAAGCCTATGGCCTCGTTGAGGAAGAGGACTAGGACTGGGCCGCGCGCTGCGCCTGCCCCTCTTGCCAGCGTTCGTTGAACTGTTTGCGGAAAGCCGCGAACTCGCCCGCCTTGATCGCTTCGCGCATGCGCCGCGTCAGGTCCTGGAAGTAGGCGATATTATGCCAGCTCAGCAGCATGGCGGACAGGTATTCGCCAGAACGGAACAGATGGTTCAGATACGCCTTTGAATAATCGCGGCTGGCCGGGCAATCGAGCTCCGGCATCAACGGGCTGTCATCATCGACGAATTCGGCGCGCTTGATATTGATCGGGCCCCAGTCGGACCAGGCCTGGCCATGTCGGCCGGACCGGGTTGGCAGAACGCAGTCGAACATGTCGACGCCGCGGGCCACGGATTCGACCAGGTCGATCGGTTTGCCCACGCCCATCAGATAACGCGGACGCTCGCTCGGCAGGTGCGGTGT
>JAYZXG010000351.1:0-3979 GCA_036141435.1 Pseudomonadota bacterium
ACCGAAGCGCGCGATGGTGTGATGGCGGTGGTGCGCGGACATTTCCGGCCGGAATTCCTCAACCGGATCGACGAGACCATCCTTTTCTCCAAGCTCAAGCCGGAGGATATGGGCGCGATTGTCGACATCCAGCTGCGGGGCCTGGCCCGGTTGCTGGAAGACCGTCGCATGACCATCGAGCTGGATGCCGCTGCCCGCGACTGGCTGGCGGTGAAGGGCTTCGACCCGGCCTATGGGGCGCGCCCGCTCAAGCGGGTGATCCAGAAAGAGGTCCAGGACCCGCTCGCCCGCCTGTTGCTGCAGGGTGAGATCAAGGATGGCGATGAAATCCGCGTCAGCGCGGAGGCCGGTGTGCTGGTCATCAACGGCGTGGCTGTCAGTGAGCCCAGACCGGTCAGCGAGACCGTCAACTAGATCAGGAAAAAGGGGCTGGATTTCCAGCCCCTTTCATTTTGTCCGCTATCCTGCCTCAGCAGTCGAGGGCCAGCACAGGCTCGCCGTCCGACGTCCGGGCATAGGTCTCGCCGGTTTTCTCCAGCGTCCCCGTGATGCGCTGGCGGAAGGATGAGAACCAGCTGGATTTCACCACATCGATCGGTTCGTCCAGGTGCAGGGCCACCTGGCGGCGACCGCCGGCCAGGGTCTGCAATCCCAGCAGGGTGCCGGTAAAGGCATGGCCGAGATACCGGCCGGTGACACGGTGGCCGACTTGCAGGCGGGTTTGCACCGGCTTGTCCAGCGCAGCGCTCATGGTGTTCCAGTCCCGGAAGCCATATTGCTTCGAGACAAGTTCGAGGGCCTCGGAGTGGGAGACAAAATTGCCCTCCGCGACCAGGGATTGGCGCAGGCGCTTGGCCTGGGTCTTGATCGTCGAACGATCAGGCAGGTTCAGGGTATCAGACATCGTCTTTCCTCATGCGTTACAAGCGTGCGTAAAGCGTGATGGGGCTCGCCTTGCCATCGCGTCGCATGCCGCGCAGTGCGGAATGGGATCGATGTGATCCGGATTTTCACCATGACCAGGGGTCTGCGAGCAGCGGGCAATCCGGGGCCGGGCTGTCAGATAGGAAGCCCAGCGCGCCGGGTCAAGTCGAACCGCCTTACTGCGCGCCACCTTCGCCGGCCTCGGCCATCACAGGACGAGAGCTCGACGCCGCGTTCGCCGCCGCATCGCGGATCGCGAGAATGCGGTCGCGCTCGGCAATGAAATCGGGGATTTCATCATCATCCAGCTGGCGGCCGGTGGGCAGGTCCAGGGTCATCGGGTTCACCGGATTGCCGTTGAGATGCACTTCATAGTGCAGGTGCGGCCCGGTGGAGCGGCCGGTCGTGCCGACATAACCGATGATCTGACCCTGGGTGACCCGGGAGCCGGCGCGAATACCGCGCGCAAAACCGTTCAGGTGTGCATAGGCCGTCTGGTAACCATTGGCGTGACGAATGCGGATGTAATTGCCGAAACTGCCAAAGCGGTTGGCCCGCTCAACGACACCATTACCGGCCGCCATGATCGGTGTTCCCGTCGGCGCTGCGAAGTCGGTGCCATTGTGGCGGCGTGTATAGCCCAGGATCGGGTGGCGCCGGGCGCGTGAGAAGTGCGAGGACAGGCGCGCACCGTTGATCGGTGTCAGCATGAGCAGGCGTTGCGCGCTCTCGCCCTCGGCGCTGTAATATCCGACCAGGCCATCATCGGTCTGGAAGCGGAAGAAATCCATTGGCTCGCCGCGGCCGTCATAGCGGGCATAGAGAATGTCACCGGTCCGGGCGGTGTCGCCTTCCTCGTCGACGAAACGCTCGAACAGGATGTCGAACTCATCGCCCGGGTGGATCGAGCGCTGGAAGTCGATCGCGTAACCCAGGACGGTGGCCAGTTCGACGACCACGCGGTCCGTCGCCCCGGCCTGCAGGGCATCGACATAGAGAGATGTCGAGATGGACCCGCTGGCCCGCACCATCTGGCTGCGGAATTCAGCAATGGTCTCGCGGGCGCGGTAGTCATTGTCATACGTGCGCGCGACTGTGATGGAGCGGTCGATATCCGGTCGGAAGGACAAGCCGCGCAGGGCAAGCTCGCCATCCTCCTGGCTTTCGACATAGATGTTGATTTCCTCGCCGACATTGAGCTGGCGAACATCAAATGTGCCGTTCAGTGCGTAGATGGCGCGGGCCGCTTCGCGGCGGTCCACGCCGGCATCATCCAGCACGCCAGCCAGGGTGCCGCCGCGCGGCACGGTGCGGGTGACCTGGATGACCGGGGCGCAGACCGTGCAGTCGGCAAATGCCGCCGCGTCAAAGGCGATCGGATCTGTTTGCGGAGCAAAGACAAAGGGCTCGGCATAAATGGCGGACGCGGTCCGGTATTCGGGCTGAACATTCGAGGCCCGGCTGACAGAGCGTTCAACCGGTCGATCCTGCGGGGCGGGCGAGGCGGGCTCGACTGCAGCCAGTGCCGTCGCGGCAACAGCAGGTTCGGTAATCAGGTCGGCGGCTTCCACTTCTGCATCATGGCTGAACGCCAGGGCGAAGAAGAGGGCGGTCGACACGCTCAGGGACGCCAGTGCAACAAGGCCACGGGCCCGGTTCTTGTCGGCGCGGGTAACATCAAATCCGGACATGATTTAGCTATAACTCCGCTCGGTCTCACGTCGGCCTGGCCTTCGCAGCAACACCAGGCTGTCACTCTCTAGCAAGTTCCGCACCGATATGCAGTGCCAAACCCGCAATTCGTCGACAGCTCCCCAGCTGTCTTGAATCATGTCCTGCCCTGATCTGGTTGCCAAGTCCTTTCCACGATCCGAATTCATACAAAGTGTCAAAAAGGGTCGGATTGGCTGAGAATCATGTATCCGTATCGCCATGACACAAGAACTGCCTGCCGAACTGGCCTCCGACCAACTCGCTGCGCTGCTTTGCGCGCGTCTCTGCCACGATCTTGTCAGCCCGGTTTCCGCGCTCGGCGCAGCGCTGAGCGTGCTCGACGATCCGGCAAGCTCGGACATGCATGATGATGCCATGGAGCTGGTTCGCGAAAGCTCGCGTCAGGCCCAGGCCAAGCTGGAGTTCGCGCGCCTGGCCTTCGGTGCCGGTGGTTCTGCGCCCGCGACCCTGGATACCCGTGAACTGCAGCGCCTGACCGAGGCGATGTTTTCTGCCGTGAAGCCGGACATTGTCTGGAAAGTCGAGGCGCCTGGTCTTGAAAAAGCTCCGTCGCGACTGCTTCTGAACCTGTGCATCATGGGGGTCGATGCGGCTCCGCGTGGCGGTACCGTGACGGTCGAGGCGACCGAGTCTGCCGGCAGCACCCGCATCCGTATCGTGTCGGAGGGGCGCCGGGCCCGTATCGAAGAGGCGGCCGGTGTCGCTCTCGATGGCCAGATCCCTGAAAACGGTCTCGATGGTCGGTCCATTCAGCCGTTCTATACGGGTCTGATCGCGCGCAATGCTGGCGGTCGTGTCAGCGCCCGCGCGGACGAGGATCGCGTGGAATTCGTCGCCTTGATCGATGAATCTGCCGAGCAGGCTGCGTAATTCATATTCGATAACACCCATTCGGAACATTGCTGGGGTAGGGCCAACAGTCCGTTAACCATGCACATGGCACGTTTCAAGGGAATCAGGCGCTTTCGCGCGCCAGCTCCTAAGATACGAGGCCTGTCATGGATGATCTCATCAGCGAGTTTTTGACCGAGACCGCGGAAAGTCTTGATGTCATCGACTCCGAACTGGTGCGTTTCGAGAATAACCCGGATGATCGGGCGATCCTCGACAATATCTTCCGTCTTCTTCACACCGTCAAAGGCACGTGCGGCTTTCTGGGGCTGCCACGCCTTGAAGCCGTCGCGCATGCGGGCGAGACCCTTCTCGGCAAGTTCCGGGATGGTGAGCTTCAGGTTACGCCGCCGATGGTCACGCTGGTCCTCGAATCGATCGACCAGATCAAGGTCCTGCTGGAATCGCTGGAGGCGACAGGCTCCGAACC
>JAYZXG010000352.1:0-3448 GCA_036141435.1 Pseudomonadota bacterium
CCGGACACGCCGGCAACGATGTATGTCGACCTGCACCTGGTGCATGAGGTGACCTCGCCGCAGGCCTTCGCCGAACTCGAGGACCGCGGCCTCAAGGTGCGGCGCCCCGATCGCACCCTCGCCACGATCGACCATTCCACGCCGACCGTGCCGTTCAAGGCCGGATCGCCCCCGCCCTACGCCACTGATGCGGCGGCCGCGCAGGTGGAAACGCTCTACGCCAACACCGCCCGTCATGGCATCGAACTGAATGGCTGGGAAAGCGAACACCGGGGCGTCGTGCACGTTATCGGTCCGGAACTGGGTGCGACCCAACCGGGGATGACCATCGTCTGTGGCGACAGCCACACGGCGACGCATGGTGCCTTCGGCGCGCTGGCCTTCGGCATCGGCACGACCGAGGTCGGCCACGTGCTGGCGACGCAATGCCTGTTGCAGCGCAAGCCCAAATCCATGCGTGTCCACGTCACCGGGCGTCCAGGCCCCAACACGTCGGCCAAGGACATCATCCTCGCAGTGATCGCGAAAATCGGTGTCGACGGCGGAACCGGACACGTTCTCGAATACTGTGGCGATGCCATCAGTGCACTGGACATGGAAGGGCGCATGACCCTCTGCAACATGTCCATCGAGGCCGGCGCGCGCGCGGGCCTGGTCGCCCCGGACGACAAGACCTTCGCCTTCCTGAAGGGACGCAAACGCGCCCCGCAGGGTGCTGAATGGAACGCGGCCATCGCCCGTTGGCGCGACCTCTACACGGATGAAGGCGCACACTTCGACCGAGAAGTCGTCGTCGATGTCGACGGGCTTCGCCCGATGATCACCGGGGGCCCGGCACCGGATACCGGCATTGCGCTCGACGATGTGGTCCCGGCTCATCGCAATGACAGTGACCGGAAGGCGGCGGACTATATGGGTGTCGCAGCCGGCGAGCGCGTCTCCGGCCAGAAGGTCAACCGCGTCTTTATCGGCTCATGCACCAATTCGCGCATCTCCGATCTGCGGGCAGCCGCAAACGTCATGCGCGGACGCGCCATCTCGCCGGGGGTCACCGCGCTCGTGGTGCCGGGCTCGGTCTGGGTGAAAGCGCAGGCCGAGGAAGAAGGTCTGGACAAGGTGTTCAAGGCGGCCGGTGCCGAATGGCGCGAAGCCGGATGCTCGATGTGTATCGCCATGAATGGCGACAAGGGCGCACCGGGCGAGCTCATCGTCTCGACATCCAACCGCAATTTCGAGGGCCGACAGGGCCCGGGTGTCCGCACAATGCTGGCCAGTCCGGCGGTCGCGGCGGCATCCGCTGTCACCGGCCGTGTCACCGATCCGGCCAAACTCAAGGAGGCGGAATATGCCTGAGACATTTCCGATCAACAGCCGGACGTTCAACCTCGCCGGCGAGAATATCGACACGGACCAGATCATTCCGGCCCGCTTCCTGACCACGACCTCGCGGACGGGGCTGGGGCGTTTCGCCTTCCACGATTGGCGGTTCGACGGGTCCGGTTCACCCCGCGCCCACTCGCCACTGAGCGGATTTGACGCAAAACAGGCCAGCGTGCTCGTGGCCGGGCGCAATTTCGGCTGTGGCTCCTCGCGTGAACACGCGCCCTGGGCCCTCCTGGATTACGGCTTTCGCGCCGTGATTTCCTGCGAGATCGCCGACATCTTCCGGTCCAACGCGGCGCGCAACGGCCTGTTGCCGATTGTCGCGCCAGAGACCGCTCACCAATGGCTGCTGGACAATCCGGGCGCCGAGGTCGAGATCGACCTGGAAGCAACCCGTGTGACTATTGCCGGCGGACCCGGCTTTGATTTCGACATTGAACCCTTCGCCCGGCATTGCCTGCTCAGTGGCAATGACCCGCTGGGCTATCTGCTCGATCAGGCCGACGACATCCGTCAATTCGAGGAGGCGGCAGCATGAGCTGGAACATCGTGCTTCTACCCGGCGACGGCATCGGTCCGGAAGTGACCCGGGTTGCCCGGGCCGCACTGGAACAGGCGGCGCTACAGACCGGGATCACATTGAACTTCACCAGCCATGAGTTCGGTGGCGCCTCGATCGATTCCCATGGCGAGCCCCTGACCGAGGACACGCTGAAGGCCTGTCAGGCTGCCGACGCTGTCTTCCTGGGCGCTGTTGGTGGTCCCAAATGGGATGACGCGCCGGAACGCCCTGAGGCCGGGCTTCTTGCCTTGCGCAAGGGACTCGGCGTGTTCGCCAACCTGCGTCCGACCAGCGTCCATCCGGCCCTGTCCGATCGCTCGCCCCTGCGCCAGGAACTGGTCGAGGGTGCGGACATGCTGATCGTGCGAGAGCTGACCGGCGGCATTTATTTCGGGGAACGTGAGGTCAGCGAAAACTCCGCCAGCGACAAATGTACCTATAGCCGCCACGAAATTGAGCGTGTCGCCCGGGTCGCCTTTGAACAGGCCCGCCTGCGGCGGGGCAAGCTGACCTCGGTCGACAAGGCGAACGTGCTTTCAACCAGCAAGCTCTGGCGGACTGTCGTGAGTGAGTTGGGCGCACAGGATTATCCCGATGTCGCGCTGGACCACATGTATGTCGATGCGGCGGCCATGCACCTGCTGCGCGCGCCGCGCGATTTCGATGTCGTGCTGACCGAGAACATGTTCGGGGACATCCTGTCCGATGAAGCCTCGATGCTTCCCGGATCCATCGGGCTGCTCGGCTCGGCCTCGCTGGGCAGCGGCCGCCCGGGCCTGTTCGAGCCGATCCATGGATCGGCGCCGGACATTGCCGGTGCCGACAAGGCCAATCCATTGGGCGCCATCGAGAGCGCCGCACAACTGCTCGAGGCCGGTCTCGGCGAGAGCGAAGCGGCGGCGCTCATCCGCCGGGCCGTCGACCGCATGCACGCCAATCGGGAATGGACGGGCGATCTTGGAGGAGACCTGAGCTGTTCCCGGCTGGGCATGCGGCTCATCGAGCAGATGGAGGCCCTCACGCCCGAGCGACAGCCGGCGCTGGCCGCCAGCTAAGCCTCACCCGGAGATCAGTCAGACGCGGTGGCGGCCCCTGCCACCCGTCTGTGCTGCGGCACAACTCCTCCTTCACCCGCAAACTCTGTCCGGTTGGCCGGTCCACGCCATGGCAAAGCGCTTCTCATCCGCTACCAGCTGGCCTAAGCATGGGAACAAGGGGGCTTTGCCATGGCTTTTGATGCGCAAATGCGGCTGGTCGCAGGCGATCCGGAACGGGTTGCGCTGATCGGTGCGCAGTCGGGCGAACGCCTCAGCCACGGGGATCTGGCTCGTCGTATCGAGCAGTTTGCCCTCCGCCTCGACGCCGGGCGCGGGATCGTGCTGATCCAGACCGACAATTCAATCAACGCGGTCATCGCCTATCTGGCCAGCCTCCACGCGCAATGCCCTGCCTTGCTGGTGGGCGCGGATGCCGAGGTACAGAAGCATCAACTGCTCGAGCAGT